>JAWWAM010000182.1:0-5994 GCA_033721715.1 Marinobacter sp. | reverse complement strand
CTTCCCGGTCCAGCACATTATAGGTCAGTTGCACGAAATCCAGAGGCTCCTGCTCCATGATGGTCGCGAGGTCCCGGTGGCGGCGCCCGTGAGAGGTGCTGATACCCAGATAGCGGATATCCCCGTTCGCCTTCATCTGCTTCAGGGTTTCTAGATGGGATTCCCACGCCAGCAGATTGTGCACCTGCTGAAGGTCAAAGCGCTCGATACCCCATTTACGTCGTGAGGCCCTGTCCTGTTCCCGCGTGGCGTTTCCATCCCGGGTCCAGACCTTGTTGGCAGCGAATACCCTGTCGTGGGCATCCAGGGTATCCAGTGCTTCCCCCATCACTTCATCAGCCGAGCCATACATGGGAGACGAGTCCACCAGGGTGCCACCCAGTTCAAAGAACCGCTTCAGGACCCCGGTACGCTCCTGCACAAGCTGCTGATCTCCGCCAACGTTAAAAGTGCGCCAGGTCCCCATACCAATAACGGGCAAAGGCTCTCCCGAAGAGGGAATGGGCCGGGCGATCGCCTTTTCCCCGGAAGCTGCCATCAGGGCCGGCATGCGCAGTGAAAGACCTGTGGCCGCCAGTACAGCCAGAAACTGGCGTCGGGACAATTTTATAGCCATGGCTCTTGCTCCGGTGTTCATTACCCACATGGGGTTGTTACGCACCCGCGGGGGGTCAGGGTTCTGTCTGTATCTTAACGCTTCACGTTGTACTGGCGCTAACCTGTTGATAAGCATAGAGCACTTACATCTGCTAACAAAAATGCTGTATAAACAACGACACTACTGGCATTTTTTAACGTCATGTAGAACCTTTCCACATAGTATGAGCCTCGATTTTGGGCTATCGTTACTGCATCTGGAATCAATGAGCGCTGCACCATGTTGCTGAAGGCAAGAAGCCATCCTGACAAGTCGTATAATGGTACTGCCTGCCAGCACGGTAGAGTGCTGCCACGCCTGTTCATTTCTGCGATGGCAGCCCTGCTCTCGTTCAGCACTGCTTACGCTGATGAAACCAGTACCAAGAAAACCTGGAGCAGCCAGGTACGGGATTACGCGTTCCAGTCGCTGAATGACGAGCACGCACTGAGCATGGCCGCCATCCCCCTGAACGGGCCCGGCATCGAACAGTACATTAATGCCGATGCCCTGATGAGCCCCGGTTCCATTATCAAGCTGATTACTACCTACGCAGCACTGGAAACCCTGGGGCCAACCTATAGCTGGGATACCAGCTTCTATACTGACGGAGAGCTGGTGGGCGACACGCTCAACGGCAACTTCTATGTTGATATGGGCGGCGATCCGAAACTCACCATCGAACGCCTGTGGAGCACCCTGAACGAGCTTCGTGGCATGGGCATCAGCGCCATCAACGGTAACCTGGTGCTGGATGGCGACGTTTTCAGCCTGGCAGGCGGGCTGCCCTTGTTCGACGATAACGGCGACAATCCCCACGCACCATTCCTGGTTGAGCCTTCACCCTACCTCACCAACCTCAACCTGGTGCACTTCCAGGTGCGGGCCGATGAGCGCGGAACCCAGGCATGGAGCGCCCCCTCACTGAACGATGTTGTCATCGATAACCGGGTTACGGCAGCAGCGGAAGGACCCTGTCCTTCGCGCAGAAACTTTGACTGGGAGCCTGTCTTCCATGAAGACCACCGGGTCACCGTCCGGGTTACAGGTACATTGCCCCAGGGTTGTCGCACCACAGCGTATCTGTCTGTGTTGCCCCATGAACAGTACACGGCTTCGCTGATACGCTCACTGCTCTCGGATATGGGCATCGAGATCAGCGGCAAGAGCCTGCTGGCCAGCACACCTGAAGACGCCCGACTGTTACTGAGAACCACCTCGCCCGACCTGGTCACCATGGTGCGCGACATCAACAAGTGGAGCAGCAATGTCATGGCCCGCCAGCTGTTGCTGACCATTGGCGCCGAACACCGGATGGACGAAGATGAAGACGATCGGGTGGCCGGTATACGTGTGATATACCAGTGGCTTCAGGATAAAGGCGTCAATACCGCAGGTATGGTCATTGATAATGGCGCCGGCCTGACCCGCCACGGCCGCATTACGGCTCGCCAGGGCGCACAGATCCTCCAGCATGCCTGGAACAGCAATTTCTCCGCCGACCTCATGGCGTCCATGCCACTGATCGCAATGGACGGCACCATGGCCAGGCGCCTGAGAAACGCAGGCCTTGACGGCAAAGGGCGCATCAAGACCGGTTATCTGGAAAACGTCCGTTCTATCGCCGGCTTCACGCGGGACGATACCGACACCACCTGGGCCATTGTCGGCATGGTCAATAATGACCCGGCCTGGAACGGTCAGGCGGTACTGGACAGGATTATCTATTCGCTCCATCACCGCCCGCCCACCGGAACAACGCTCTCTCAGGCGCCGTCCAGTGGCACCGAGATTCGCTGAGCCGACACCTCAAAGGTCCGGCTCAGCCACTTCCTTCTAACGGTTTACCTCTGCCATGTCAGGCAGCTCATGGGCAATGCCCTTGTGGCAGTCGATACAGGTTTCATCGCTGTCGTCCGTCAACGCTGTAGAGTGGGCTTCTGCCGCGCGCGGGTCCTGCAAGGTAAAATCCATGGAATCGAACTCATGGCAATTGCGACACTCCAGTGAGTCATTGGCTTTCAACCGGTGCCACTCCCGCCGGGCCAGCTCGAGGCGTTTGGCCTCAAATTTTTCCGGCGTATTTATGGATCCGAAGAGCCAGCCCCAGACTTCCTTGGACGCCTCCATCTTGCGGCCTATCTTGTGGGTCCAGTCGTGGGGCACGTGGCAGTCAGAGCATTCGGCCCTGACCCCGGAGCGGTTACTGTAATGAATGGTGCCTTTCAGTTCCTGGTAAGGATTGCTGTACATCTCGTGACACCCGACACAGAACTGTTCGGTGTTGGTAGCCTCAAGCGCCGTATTGAAACCGCCCCAGAATATAATTCCGGCCAGGAATCCCCCCAACGTGAGGAAACCAAGGCTGTAGTGAACGCTGGGCTTTCGAAGCAGGCTCCAGTAATACTTCAGCCGATCCATCATTGGTTCTCCCCCCGATCGCCCTCACGGATAACCTGATCGATGGGTTTGAAGTCGGTCTCCACCAACGCTTCTGCATCGGTTTGGGGCACATGGCACTGGGTGCAGAAATAGCGACCCGGCGTAACCTCTGCCCTCACCTGGAAATTGCGATCCATAAAATGAGTCACACTGACCATGGGTGCACCGGCTGATGGTGCCGCCTCACGGCTGTGGCAATCCAGGCAGCGATTGAAGCGCTTGTCCACCTGGTAGTCCCGTATAACGTGCGGAATCACCGGCGGCTGCTCCGGGTAGTTGCGAACTTCCCTTTTGACGTCTCTGGGGTCCCCGGCAATGGCTGGTGCATTCCGTGCCTCACCAAGGGTTCCTCCTTGCCGCAGACCATCAGGCGAAGATGGCGACAGGGAAGGCGCCTCTGCCAGAGCAACCAGGGCAAGGGAGGCCATAAGCAGGATAGCGATCAGCTTTTTCATGGTGTGTCTCCTCAAGCCAGGTTAACCAGTTCCAGACGAACCGCACACTTCTTGAAATCCGTCTGTTTGGAAATGGGATCGGTAGCATCCAGCGTGACCTTATTGATGATCTTGCCCGCATCGAAGAACGGCACGTACACCATGCCCTTGGGTACGCTGACTCGGCCGCGGGTTTCTACCCGTAGCCGCACCTCCCCACGGCGACTGGCCACCAGCACCTCGCTGCCCCGGCGGAAGCCCTTGTCCCGCGCATCCTCGGCGTTCATGTACAGCAGGGCATCCGGTACCGCCTTGTGCAGTTCGCTGACCCGCCGGGTCATGGAACCCGTATGCCAGTGCTCCAGTACCCGACCGGTACAAAGCCAGAAGGGATACTCCTCGTCCGGTGATTCAGCAGGTGGCTCATGGGGTACGGCAAATATCCGCGCCCGGTTATCGGCATTACCGTAGAACTGGAAACCACTGCCTTCTTCCACATACGGATCGGAGCCTTCCCGGTAGCGCCACAGCGTCTCCTTGCCATCCACCACGGGCCAGCGCAGGCCGCGGGTTTTGTGGTAGGTGTCGAAATCGGCCAGGTCCTTGCCCTTGCCTTTGCCAAACTGACGGTACTCCTCGAACAGACCTTTCTGGATATAGAATCCGAAATCGTCCGCCTCGTGGTTGCCGTAATCCGGGTTCAGATCACCCACAGGATACGCATTAACATTTCCGTTGCGGTAGAGCACATCGTACAGGGTCTTGTCCCGCATCTCCGGCGCTTTGGCCAGCAGCTCCTCCGGCCACACATCAGCGACCTTGATGCGCCTGGCCAGGGCCACCGTCTGCCAGAGGTCGGAGCGGGCCTCACCCGGCGCCTTGACCAACTGCTGCCAGAACTGGGTACGACGCTCGGCATTACCGTAAGCCCCCTCTTTTTCCACCCAGCCTGCAGAGGGCAGAATCAAATCCGCCGCCTGGGCCGATACCGTTGGATAGATATCAGAGACAATGATGAAGGTGTCCGTGTTACGCCAGCCCGGCAGCGTTTCCTGCATGGTGTTGGGGCCGGCCTGGATGTTGTTGGTGACCTGGGTCCAGTACACCCGCAGTTTGCTGTCTTTCAGCATCCGGCTCTGCAGCACAGCGTGATAGCCGACTTTTTCGGGGATAGTGCCTTCCGGGAGTTTCCAGATTTTCTCTGCCTTGGCCCGATGTTCCGGGTTGGCCACCACCATGTCCGCCGGCAAGCGGTGGGCAAAGGTACCGACCTCCCTCGCAGTGCCGCAGGCAGAGGGCTGCCCGGTCAGTGAGAACGGGCTGTTGCCGGGGGTGGCAATCTTGCCGGTCAGCAGGTGTACGTTATAGATCAGGTTGTTAACCCACACGCCTCGGGTATGCTGGTTAACGCCCATGGTCCAGAACGTGGTTACGCGCTTGTCCGGATCGGCATAGAGTTTGGCCAGCCGTTCGAGCCGGTTGGCCGGGACTCCGGATTCCCTGACCGCACGTTCAAGGTCGTACTCTTTTACATAGTCGGCAAACGCCTCAAAGCTCATATCCTCGAAGCTGTTAGCGTTGTTGGCATTTTTGGCGTTCTGCTCGCGGGGGTCCTCCGGGCGCAGGCCATAACCGATATCGTCCGCGCCTTTCACGAACTTCGTGTGCTTGTTGACGAAATCCTCATTAACCGCATCGTTCTGAATGATGTAGTTAGCGATGTAATTGAGAATGGCCACATCCGCGTTAGGCGTCATCACCATGGGTAGATCAGCAAGATCGAATGAACGGTGCTTGTAGGTGGAGAGCACCGCCACTTCGGTGGACGGATGCGACAACCGGCGGTCAGTAACCCTTGTCCACAGAATCGGGTGCATTTCTGCCATGTTGGAACCCCAGAGCACGAAGGCATCGGCGTTCTCGATGTCGTCATAGACCCCCATGGGCTCATCGGAACCGAACGTGCGCATGAATCCGGCTACCGCTGAGGCCATGCAGTGTCGTGCGTTCGGGTCGATGTTATTGGTGCGGAAACCGGCCTTGAACAGCTTGCTGGCAGCGTATCCCTCCCAGATCGTCCACTGCCCCGAACCGAACATACCCACACTGTCCGGACCGTGCTCCTTGATCGAGGAAGTGAACTTTTCGGCCATCACGTCAAGAGCCTCGTCCCAACTGACTTCCTGGAATTCACCTTCCTTGTGGAACTTGCCGTCCCGCTTGCGCAACAGGGGTTTGGTGAGGCGGTCACGGCCATAGAGGATCTTGGACAGGAAGTAGCCCTTCACACAGTTCAGCCCCCGGTTCACCTCAGACTGAGTGTCACCGTGGGTGGCAACGATCTGGTTGTTTTTGGTGGCAACCATCACACTGCAACCGGTTCCGCAGAAGCGACACGGCGCCTTGCTCCACTTCAACTCCGTGAGTTCTGCGTTGGTAATCAGGTTACTGGCCGCTGCGGGAATCGACAGCCCCGCCGCT
>JAWWAM010000181.1:0-6014 GCA_033721715.1 Marinobacter sp. | reverse complement strand
GCGGGCAATCGGGGCGGTATCCAGGGTTGCCGACATCACGATTACCCGCAAATCCTCCCGCAACGCCTGCCGCGACTCCCGCACCAACGCCAGGCCCAGGTCAGCCTGCAGCGAGCGCTCGTGAAATTCGTCAAAAATAACAGCTGCGTAGTCTTCCAGCGCGGGATCGTTCTGGATCAGCCGGGTAAGAATGCCTTCGGTGACCACTTCGATTACGGTAGCGGAGGTTACCCGTGTATCCAGCCGCGTTCGATAACCCACCGTCTGGCCCGGTTTCTCCCCCATCTGTCCGGCCATATACCGTGCTGCCGACCTGGCCGCCAGCCGCCTCGGCTCCAACATCAGAATCCTGCGACCTTGCCGCCATTTTGCCTTCAGTAGCGCCAAAGGCACGCGCGTCGTTTTGCCGGCACCTGGTGGGGCCTGCAACAGGACCGTTGTTTTGGACTCCAGGGTTTGCAGGAGGTCCGGGATTATTTGGGTGATTGGGAGCATTGGTTCTGCTTTGTTCAAGACTGGTCGGGTTGGGGGAGGGGCGCGGGGGTGATTATTTTTTCAAGTGGAAAATGAACTCGCTTCGCTCAGACACCATTTTCTGTTTGAAAAAATAATCACCCCCACACCCTCAGGCAACTCGAAGGTTTCGCAAAAGCGTACTACGGTCTGGCTCTGTATTGCACGGTATTGTACGGAGCAATCGTCTTGGTACTGGAAGAGATAACTGCGAGTTCGGCAAGAGTGAGGTGCTCCTGCACCAAACCCATCAGTCGTGGATCAGGACCGCG
The DNA here is from genome assembly GCA_033721715.1 of Marinobacter sp. Lineage (GTDB taxonomy): Bacteria > Pseudomonadota > Gammaproteobacteria > Pseudomonadales > Oleiphilaceae > Marinobacter. Next base: position 5,229 of record JAWWAM010000181.1, on the reverse strand, counting down.
AAGCCCGAGGATGGTTGGCACGAGCCCACTCGTAGATCTCGCGATAGGCTTCCACCAGGTCTTCCGGGTTATGAGGAGGTTGAAACACAGCGGTCATGTCGCCTTCCGGGTTTATCAGGGCAAAGTGGCCACTGTGGTCCACCATCAGTTCACCGTCCACCTCCCGGTGGCTGAAGGCAGCATTGAGGCTTTTTGCAACCTTTTTGAGGGTTTCCAGATCACCCGTGTAGCCATGGAAGTTGTCACCAAAGAAGCCAACATAATCCCGCAGCCGCTCGGGCGTGTCGTGTTCGGGGTCAGCGGTGATCAGCAGGAATTCGGGCTGGGGCAGGTCTTCCGGTAGCAGGTTGTCAGTCCGGCGCAGGTTCGCCATGGCAGCAGGGCAGATATCCGGACAGTTGGTGTAGCCCACAAAGGCAAAGGTCCATTTCCCCTTCAGGCTCTCCCGGGTAACGGTGTCGCCCTGTTCGTTGACCAGTTCGAACTCGGCAATCTCACGGCCCTGGTCATAGACATAAGTGTTGATCTCACTGAGTTCCGGTGCGGGCGCGGGTTCATCATTTCCTACCAGCAGCACCTGACGTCCCACCACCAGACCGAAGATCAACACGATAACCAACAGCAGGGTGATCAGCGTCAGGCGAATCGAACGGTCCATGAAATCTCCGGCAGATCAATAATCAGAAAAACACAAAGTGGTCGACAAGCAACACTACAAAAAGTGCCATCAAATAGGTGATGGAGTATTTGAAGGTATTCAGAGCCACCCGGCGATCATCACCTCTGAGCAGGCGGACCGCATATTGCAGGAAACGCAGGCCCAGCACCAGAGCACCGACCAGGTAGATCAACCCGGACATGCCAGTGACAAATGGCAGCAGGCTGACAGCCAGCAACATCAGGGTATACAGCAGAATATGCAGCTCGGTGTACTTGTTGCCATGGGTGACCGGTAGCATCGGTATACCCGCTTTGGCGTATTCTTCCTTGCGGTGGATGGCCAGGGCCCAGAAATGCGGCGGTGTCCACGCGAATATGATGAGCACGAGTAGCAGGCCGTGCCCTTCAACCTGGCCGGTTACCGCCGTCCAGCCAAGCAAGGGTGGCATGGCGCCGGCGAGTCCGCCGATGACGATATTCTGCGGCGTCATACGCTTGAGAAACAGGGTGTAGACGCCGGCATAACCTACCAGTGAAGCCAGGGTGAGCCAGGCCGTGAGAGCATTCACCTGCCACAGCAGAACGACCATGCCGGATACCGCCAGCACCGTCGCAAACGTCAATGCGTCGACGGGAGAGATTTTTCCTGTGGCTACGGGCCGCTTGCGGGTGCGGGCCATGACGGTATCAATCTTCTGGTCCACTACATGATTGACCACGGCGGCAGCACCCGCCAGCAAAGCGATGCCAAGGTTGCCGTACACCAGAACCTCCCAGCCCGGAACTCCCGGCACGGCCAGCAACATGCCGATGACCGAGGTGAGAATCATCATCGCCACGACTCTGGGCTTGGTCAGCTCCAGAAAATCACGCCAGGAAATACTCGCAGAATCGGAGCTGCTACCCGTAGCCCGCGCCGGCAGTGCCTCAACACGCTCGCTCATGCCGTCACCTCTCGCTCAATTGTTGTTGTATGTGTTGCACCCGCTGGCTGCGGCAGACCCTGCTGGTGAAAACGCCAGAGCAGGTTGATCACTGCCAGCAGCAACCCTGCCCCCATGGCATTGTGCGCCACTGCCACCGATAGGGGAATATGAAACACGATGTTGGCCAGGCCCAGCACTATCTGGGCCGCCAGCACCACAGCCACCAGTTGCACATGTCGCACCATGGAGGTCTGCTTCGTTCTGCGCCACAGTAATGCCAGAAATACCGTGAAGTACGCAAGTACTATCATTGCTCCCAAGCGATGGGTAACGTGAATGGCCACTCGCCCGTCCGCTGTCAACTGCCCTCCCAGATAGTTCGGGCCCACGTGCTGGGTAACATCAAAGCCATGAGCGAAGTCCATATCGGCCGGCCACCATTCACCCTGACAGGTGGGCAGGTCCGTACACGCTACCGCCGCATAATTGGCTGCTGTCCAGGCGCCCAGCGCTATCTGCATGACAACCAGAGCAAGGCCGCCATATAGCCAGGGGCGGAAACGGTTTCGTTCCGCGGGCCTTGTTTGTACGACTCCAGCGGCAGCTTGCTGCTGCTTTCCGCGCAGGCGCAGCGTAAGAAGGACAAGCATGCTCAGCGTGGTAAAGCCGCCGAGCAGATGCAGAGCAACCACCTGGGGCCAGAGTTTCAGGGTAACCGTCCACATACCGAACGCGCCCTGAAGTACGATGAAGAAGGCAATAAACAGGGGCAAACGGAACGGCAGCCCTTCACGCCTGTGGCGGAAAGCGAAGGCCGCAAGACCGAAAACCACCAGGCCCAGTGCTCCGGCGGCGTAACGGTGAATCATCTCCGGCCAGCCCTTCCCCACCTCAACCGGTGTGTCCGGGAACCTTGCATTGGCGATGGCCATCCGCGCTTCGTCGTGGGGCACTGTGAGAAAACCATAGCAGCCGGGCCAGTCAGGGCAACCAAGGCCGGCGTCCACAAGCCGGGTCCAGGCGCCCAGCATGATAACCACGACTGCCAGCAAGCTTGCCAGGAGGGACCAGCGTGTCAGTATGCGGGCATGGCGGGATAAGCTATTCCGTATGTCGTTCAACGCTGTATCTCCCGGCAGTCTTGGCTAACCAATCTGTGACAGTTTCAGTAGATGCTTGAGGTCTTTCAACATGTCCTTGCCGGTGTGCTCGGTACCATAATGCAAGATGACATTACCAAACGGGTCAACCAGCAGGATCCGGGGCTCCTGATCCGGGCTGATGCCAGCCGGCCACTGGGGCGAACCTTCGCTCGAAAGGCTCAGGCGCTCCATTGAGCTGTATTCCTCAGCCCAGCGCGACGTCAGGTCCTCCGAAACAGAACCCAGCCAGGCGGACCGATTGACACGGTTGGCATTCTTGCCAAGGGCAATATTGACCTGCCGGGCGCGGTACAGAAGCTCTTCGCAATCCGCCGTACAATCGCCGGAGACTACCACCATCATCCATTCCGGATCGGTAGCCGCAGGACCAAAACGGTCAGCGAGAGGCTGGCCATTGGCTCCTTCAAGCTGCATCTGGCCCAGAGGGGCCGGGGGCTGGATCAGTTCACCATTATTGCTGTGGCCGGTCGGGTTCAGCCAGCCGGTGTAGTACATGATCGTTGCAAAAATCATCGGGCCAAAGCCGATGGCAAAGAGCAACAGTGCCGTGCGTCTGCCGCGGCGCACCTTTTCAGGGGAAACCGGCTCTTCCTGGTCGTTCTGGTCTAACTTCTCAGCCGTTGTCATTGTCGTCGTTGGCTCCTGTTTTGCGATAACTCGCTACCACCGTCAATATAACCAGTGCCGCGGCCAGTGAAAACCACTGCAATGCGTATCCGTAATGCGTCTGGGGGCCCATCAGGTCCGGAGCCCAGTCTGCACGATAGGCTCCGGGCTGCCCGGGGCCAGAGAGCCGTAATACAAGCCCGACCACGTCCGCCTGAACGGCCTGAGCCTGCTGATGAGACAGCGATTGTGTTCGCCGCGGCCACTCATCCTTCTCACGGGTATCATCCTTCAACACCGGCGGCTCGGGAAACTCGCTGAGGCGCCCCTGCAGGCGAACCTCGCCTTCGGGCCGACTGAGTTCCGGCAGCTCGTCGCGCCGCCTGGGAGCCTGGAGCCAACCCCGGTTCACGACCACCGGGCGGCCCTGTTCAGGAAAAAACAACGTCAGCACCTCGTAGCCGGGCGCACCATCCCGAGTGCGGTTATCCAGCAGCCAGGAGGTGTCCCCGAAATGGCCGGAGAGGTTAACCGGTTGACCGGCCTCCAAACCTGCAGACTCCAGATCTGTCCAACTCAGGCTGACAGCTTCCTGCTCCCATTGCGCCAGCTGCCCCTTCTTCTCCTGCGCCCGCTCGAGCTGCCAGACACCCAGGCTGATCAGCAGAGGCAGGAACAGCCCGGAGAACAGCAAGAGCCGCCAGTCAAAATGCCACTGCCGGCGACGGGATTGATCAGCCGGATCAGACATGCTCTGCTATAGTGGTTTCTTGACCAATATTCCCGTAAACAGGATTGTCCATGCTGAAGTTTTTCATTGTCGTACTTATGTTGGCGGTTCTGGTGAGCCTGTTCAGCGGGCTGTTTTTCCTGATCAAGGATGGCGGGAAAACGAACCGTGTCCTGAATTCCCTGGCATTGCGGGTCGTACTGAGCGTCTTGCTGCTCGCCGTCATTCTGATTTCGTTATGGCAAGGGGGCCTGACACTGAATCCGACCCCCTGAGCACCTCTGATCACCTTTGATCAGTACCTTCAGATCACGTAGACAAAAACGAAGAGTCCGAGCCAGACCACGTCCACAAAGTGCCAGTACCAAGACGTGGCTTCAAACCCGAAGTGATTGTCACCCGTGAAGTGGCCCTTGTTTATGCGTACCAGCATGATAACCAGCATCAGGGTACCCAATATTACATGAGCGCCGTGGAAGCCGGTCAGCATGAAGAAAGTACTGCCATAGATGCCTGACTGAAGTGTCAGACCCAGATCCTGATAGGCGTGAACGTATTCGTAACCCTGGACACATACGAAAACCAATGCCAGAGCAATGGTGGCGGCAAGCCAGGTCTTGACCTTTTTGCGGTTGTCTTCCTTCAATGCGTGATGGGCAACCGTCACCGTAAAGGAAGACGTAACCAGCAGAATAGTGTTGATCAACGGCAGTCCCCAGGGTCCGATTACACCTTCCGGCGCTGGATAGGCCTCGGGGTTGGGAGTGTTGATCAGTGGCCAAGTAGCCTGAAAGCCTTCCCAAAGCATGTTGGAACTGCCGCGATCGCCCTCACCACCGAGCCATGGCAGCGCGAAGACCCGGGTATAGAACAGAGCGCCGAAAAAAGCGGCGAAAAACATCACTTCCGAGAAGATGAACCAGCTCATCCCCCAGCGGAAAGAGCGATCCATCTGCGGGCTGTACAAACCCGACCGGCTCTCCTGGATCACAGCGCCGAACCATCCGAACAGCATGTAGGTCATAATGATCGCACCAACGCCGAACATCACCCAGGAAGCGGTGGTGCTTTCACCCTGGTTGCTGTTCACCATAATAGAGGCAACACCGTAGAGGGTAACCCCCAGGCCGACCGTGGCCACAAT
>JAWWAM010000180.1:0-6038 GCA_033721715.1 Marinobacter sp. | reverse complement strand
TGGGCCCCGATCTCGGAACCTTTCTCAACAACACAGACGGTCAGCTCGTGCTCGGCTTCCTGAGCCATCTGCATAATGCGACAGGCTGCCGAGAGGCCGGCCGGGCCACCGCCGACGATCAGAACATCAAATTCCATCGATTCGCGTTCCACGTTGGTCTCCTCATCTTTTTTAGTGATGCCAACAGGCAATTTCTCAGGGGCGACATCATACCGGTAAAACGTTGGATAGACGACTCCCACAAAGCGAAAGCCCCTGTTCTGTTAACAGAAAGGATACCGCAATTGAATAATCAAACAAACGTTTGTTTGAAATTTGGGTTCAGCTTTGGCATTGTTGACGAGCGCTGGGCCGAAATGTGTTTTTTGAGTCGTTTTCTAGTATCGTCTCACGCTCAGGTGGAGTCAACCGGTGTACATTGGCCGCGAATGCGGCCTGTCAACGTCCTGAGAGGCTATTGACCCCGGTGTTCTTTGCCTGCAGTATTATGACGCCCTGACAGACAGCAGGCCCCGCAAGCATATGCTGTTCTCAAATGTAAACTCATCGTATGAAGAACGAGGAATCTATGAAGGTTCTGGTCGCTGTAAAACGAGTTATCGACTACAACGTAAAGGTGCGCGTCAAGCCGGACAACACCGGCGTTGATCTCGCCAACGTCAAAATGGCAATGAACCCATTCTGCGAAATCGCGGTTGAAGAAGCGGTTCGCCTGAAAGAGAAGGGTGTTGCCAGCGAAATCGTGGTGGTGTCCATCGGCCCGAAGGCCTGCCAGGAGCAAATCCGTACTGCTCTGGCTTTGGGTGCCGACCGTGGTATCCACATCGAAACAGACGAAGAGGTTCAGTCTCTCGAAGCGGCCAAGCTGCTGAAGTCTGTGGTCGAGAAAGAAGAGCCCAAGCTGGTTATTCTCGGCAAACAGTCCATCGATTCCGACAACAACCAGACCGGCCAGATGCTGGCTGCGCTGACCGGCATGGGGCAGGGTACCTTTGCCTCTGAAGTCGTTGTTGAAGGCGATAAGGTAAACGTGACCCGTGAGGTTGACGGCGGTCTGATGACCCTCGCTCTGAATCTGCCTGCAGTGGTCACCACTGACCTGCGCCTGAACGAGCCGCGTTACGCTTCTCTGCCGAACATCATGAAGGCCAAGAAGAAGCCGCTGGATTCCATGACCCCGGCAGACCTGGGTGTTGAGCTTGCTCCGCGTCTTTCTACCCTGAAGGTTGAGGCTCCGGCTTCTCGCCAGGCAGGCGTGAAGGTTGCTGACGTAGCTGAGCTGGTCGACAAACTGAAGAACGAAGCGAAGGTGATCTAAATGAGCATCCTTGTAATTGCTGAACATGACAACAGCAGCCTGAAGCAGGCGACTCTGAACGTTGTGGCTGCTGCCAAGGCCATCGGTGGCGACATCGACGTACTGGTTGCCGGCGAGAACTGCGGCGCGGTAGGTGAAGCGGCTGCCAAGGCCGAAGGCGTTAACAAGGTACTGGTTGCCGACAACGCTGCTTACGGTCACTTCCTTGGCGAGAACCTTGGCGAGCTGGTCGCGGAAGTTGGTAAAAGCTACAGCCACATCCTGGCGGCGGCCGGTACCACTGGCAAGGACTTCATGCCGCGGGTAGCCGCACTGCTGGACGTTGCCCAGGTATCCGACATCATGCGTGTGGAGTCCGAAGACACCTTCGTTCGCCCGATCTACGCCGGTAACGCCATTGCCACCGTCAAATCCACAGACAACATCAAGGTAATCACGGTTCGCCCGACTGCCTTTGATCCGGTTGCCGGTGAAGGTGGTTCCGCTGCGGTTGAAGCCCTGGACGTTGTAAAAGACGCAGGCCTGTCCCAGTTCGTCAACGAAGAACTGGCCAAGTCTGACCGTCCGGATCTGGCAAGCGCAGGCATTGTGGTTTCCGGTGGCCGCGGTATGCAGAACGGTGAAAACTTCAAGATGCTGGAGCAGGTTGCCGATCTGATGGGTGCTGCTGTTGGTGCTTCCCGCGCTGCGGTAGATGCCGGCTTTGTACCTAACGACATGCAGGTTGGCCAGACCGGTAAAATCGTTGCGCCCCAGCTGTACATCGCTGTCGGTATCTCCGGTGCGATCCAGCACCTGGCCGGTATGTCTGATTCCAAGGTGATCGTTGCGATCAACAAGGATGAAGAAGCGCCGATTTTCCAGGTAGCGGATTACGGCCTGGTTGCGGATCTGTTCGAAGCGATCCCGCAGCTTGAGGAAGAATTGAAGAAAGTCATGTAACTTTCGGATTCTTCTTAAAAAGGCACCTACGGGTGCCTTTTTTGTTTGCCCTCATTCATTCGTCCTTCGGGAGCTTTCTTCTGGTCAGTTTCTTTTCTTTTTTACCGATAAACAGCGAATCCGCCAGGATATGAAGAGCCTTGTTGGTGGTGTGCACCGCACGATAGATCTGGTCACTGGTCTGATCGTGGCTTTCCCGGGCACGGCGGGCATTCTCGCGGAATTCCTCGCTGGTGGAGAAGCGATCAATCAGGCTGAATGTTGTGGTGGTGATGGTCTTGTGCACTTTCTCCACCGCGCTGGTGCCGCTTTTGACCGTTTCTTCCAATAGCCTGGCGCGATTGCGGGTTTCGATCAGGTCCATGCGGCTTTTCTGCAGGTGACTGTGGGCAGAAATCTGATGGGCTCTGAGCAATCTCAGGTTAGAGGTGTTGCGGACGTGTTGCCGTGTGGCGAGAACGATAAGCCCGGTAGTCGCTGCAGTGGCGAGCAGGCTGAATAGGGTAGGTGCGTCCATAGTGACTCCTGAGGTTTCCTATCGGTATTCCAGCTTCATTTCCACGTCGATTTCCCGTTCCGCCAACTCCATTTCCAGCTCTTTCATCACTTCCTGGTAAACCAGTCGTTTCACCATAACGGGAAGCCGATCGGCAAGCATGCGGGCCGATTTGGATTCCCGTTTGGCCAGGGCAATCGGATCCCGCACCCGGAGCGTAAGTATCATCTCCGGATCCCGTGTATTATCAGGGCCATAGCTTTCGGAAAGCGTGGCCTCGATCACTTTTTGCTGACAGTGCACTCGCCAGAACAGCCAGCTGCTGACAATGGCAAGTATGAGGCTCAGTACCAGAAGCAGGGTGTTCAATGGGGTAACCTCCGGGTTTCGGGTTAATCGATCCTGACAGAGTGTGCAGTATCGGCCGGTTGAATCGATTGGCCGGTGCGACGTTCTTGTCGCAATTTCCAGGGAAACAACCGTAAGGATAATGACATGATCTGGCTAAAGGCGTTTGTCAGTGGCTTTCTCGCAACGTTGATTTTTCACCAGGGCCTTTTTGCCCTTTTTTACTTTGCAGGCATGGCGCCAGCAGCACCGTTCAATATGAACCCGGTGGCGCCTCTGGGGGTGCCTGCCGTATTTTCGCTTGCATTTTTCGGTGGTCTTTGGGGCATGGTGCTCTGGGTGATTCTCGGGCGCCTGAATGGCTTTAAGTTCTGGTTGGGGAATGTAATAGTAGGCGCCATCGGACCTACCGCCGTTGCGATGCTGGTGGTCTTCCCGCTAAAGGGCCTCGCCGTCTCAGCCCAGACCTGGGTTGGAGGCCTTATGCTCAACGGCTTCTGGGGTCTTGGTGTTGCGCTGTTCCTGGTATTGATGGGCGCGAAGGCTGCCCGATCCAGCGCTGCTAATTCATAATGGATACTGACGGATTAAGGACAACCAATGAGCACAAAGACTGACACCACTTATGACATCGTGGTATTCGGTGCCACCAGTTTCGTGGGGCAAATACTGACGGGCTATTTGTTTGATACTTATGGCGTTGGGAAGGATGTTCGCTGGGCCATCGGCGGCCGTTCCGAGAGCAAGCTGAGCACGCTGAAACAGAGCCTTGGCAAGGGCGCGGGGAACCTGCCAACGATCGTGGCAGACGCCAACGATGAAAGCGCTCTCAAAGCCATGTGTGACCAGACCCGCGTGATCATCTCGACGGTGGGTCCATACGCCCTTTATGGCGAGCCACTGGTGAAAATCTGCGCCGAGACCGGCACGAATTACTGCGATCTGACCGGCGAGGTTCAATGGATTCGCAAGATGGTGGAAACCTACGAGGACACGGCAAAAGCCTCTGGCGCCCGCATTGTTCATTGCTGTGGCTTTGACTCCATTCCCTCGGATATGGGGGTCTGGTTTCTGCAGGAACAGGCGGAAGCAACCTTCGGAGCACCCTGCCAGGATGTTCGCATGCGGGTAAAAGTGGCCAAGGGCGAATTCTCAGGTGGCACAGTGGCCAGCATGATGAATGTTGCCAAGGAGGCTGCTGCCGACCCGAAGTTGCGTAAGGAGCTGGCCAATCCCTTCTCCATCTGCCCGCCGGAACATCGTTCCAGAACCCGACAGCCCAGCCTGAAAGGGGCTGAGTTCGACAAGGATTTTGGAGTCTGGCTGGCGCCATTCGTGATGGGGGCGATCAATACCCGGATTGTTCATCGCTCCAACGCTCTGCAGAACGCCCGCTATGGCAAAGAATTCACCTACGACGAGGCGATGATGACAGGGCGCGGCATGAAGGGCCGTCTGGCAGCTTATGGGATCACCGGCGCGCTTGGGGGGTTCTTTACCGCTTCGGCATTCAAACCCTCTCGCTGGGTGGTGGAAAAGTTTGTGCCCAAGCCGGGTGAGGGGCCAAGCCCGGAAGCGCAGAAGAACGGCTTTTACGATCTGCGTTTTGTGGGTAAGACCGCAGACGGCAAGACCATAAAAACCAAGGTGACCGGGGACCGGGACCCGGGTTATGGCTCCACCAGCAAAATGCTGGGTGAAGCCGGAATGAGCCTTGCGTTTGATGTTGATGCCGAGAAAGCGGGTGGTTTCTGGACGCCGTCTTCACTGCTCGATGGCAAACTCTTCGAGCGCCTCACAAGCAAAGCGGGCCTGACGTTCGAGGTACTGGAAACCAGCTGAACAGGTATCAGCTGAGCCGGAGGGTACGGTCGGAGGCGGGCAAGGCCTCCGGTGCGTGCCCCAGCGCTACCACCGTTTTCTCTCCGAGCCACTGCTTCATGTCTGCAGCGATACTGTTTCTGGTGTGGGTATCCACGCCAGTGAATGGCTCGTCCAGAATGATCAGGGGCGCCTCGTTCAGAAGCACTCTAGCCAGAGCAATGCGCCGGGCTTCACCACCCGATAGCTGACTGCCCATTGAGCCCAGCCAGGTGTTGAGTTGTGCCGGTTCGCGGGTAAATCGATCTGTCATGGCCACCATGCCCAGAACCCGCCAGAGATCGGCATCCGAGGCATCTGGCCTGCCGATCAGCAAGTTGGCTTTCAGTGTATCCTCGAACAGCACCGTCTGTTGCGTGAGATACGCTGATGCTATACGACGTGCGCACCCTGACGCAGGTTTTTCCAGGCCAGCCATCACCTCGGCCAGTGACGACTTGCCTGCGCCCGAATTGCCAATAACGTTCACCCATTCGCCTTTTAACACCGCAAGGTCAAAGCGGCTAAGCACGGGGGCGTGGTCGCCAAAACGGACCGTAACCTGATCAAGTTCCAATGCATGGTGAGGATCTGCGGGTGGTTGGCTGGCCGCTGACTCAGAGGCGGATTCCGCTACGCAATCACGATTCAGCCTCGCTGCAGAGGCAAGCGTACCACCCAGCCTGGCAAACGCATCCGGAAGCATTGAGTAAACTTCCAGTAGTCCCAGCAGAGCTATCGGTAGTAACACCACCACTGGCCCGGTGACGGAGCCTTGCTGAAACAACTGCAGCCCCATCCAAAGGGCCAGCACAACCGCGAGGTTAACCATCACCTGTGCCAGCCCCAGGTTCCAGCCAGTGCGGGTGTCGGCCCGGGAGTCATTGCGGGCGATCTGGTCCGCCTGGCGCAGGCAGAGCGCGGCGTGTTTTCCGGTACGGCCTGCTGCAGTCAGCTCTGCAAAACCTTCAATGTGCTCAATGACGTCTGTTCGTGCCCTTTCGCGGGCATCGGTCTGCCGGTAGACCAGGTGGCGGGTGCGCAGATAAACAACAACCGTTGCCACCAGAAATG
>JAWWAM010000179.1:0-6039 GCA_033721715.1 Marinobacter sp. | reverse complement strand
TCCGGGCTGCTGACTGCTCTGTTCGTGGGCTGGTTTGTTGCAAAAGAGTCACTCAAGAGCAACCTGGCGCTGGAAGGAGGAAGCTTTACCCTCTGGTATAATCTGGTGCGCTTCGTAACGCCGGTTGCGGTTGCCATTGTGTTTGTCTACAACCTGCTAGCGTGATCAGCATTTAGTACGGTTCACTTACCGGCAGATAAAAAAGGCCCGGCCATAAATTGCGCCGGGCCTTTTTCGTTTCCCGGTTCAGACCTTAAAGCGGGCAACTTGCGTACTGAGGCCTTCAGCAAGTCGTGCCAGTTCTTCGCTGGCAGCAGAGACCTGTTCGGTGGAAGCAGCGGACTGGTCACCCACATCGCGGATCAGGGTGACATTCTGATTGATCTCCTCCGCCACAGACGTCTGTTCTTCAGCAGCGGTAGCAATCTGGCTGTTGTTCTGGCGGATTTCCTCAACCGCTTCCGCCATTTCCCGAATGGCTGTGCCTGCCAGCTCCGCCCGCTGTAGTGTCTGTTCCGCCAGCGTATTGCCGGTCTCCATGCTGGCAACCGATGTTTCCGCACTGGTGACCAGGTTGCTGATCAGGGTTTCTATTTCGGTCGCGGAACTCTGTGTGCGTTGAGCCAATGACCGCACCTCATCAGCCACCACGGCAAACCCGCGGCCCTGTTCTCCGGCACGCGCTGCTTCTATGGCGGCGTTCAGCGCCAGCAAGTTGGTCTGCTCGGCCACCGACTTGATAACGTCCAGCACGGTGCCGATGTTGTTTGTTTCCGATTGCAGGCCGCGGAGCTGGGTCATTACATTGGCGCTTTGTTTGTTCAGATCTGCTACGAATGCCAGGGTTTCGCTGACCGCCTTTTCGCCATTGGCAGATCTTTCGCTGGCGTTATTGGCCGCCTGGAAGGCGGCTTCAGCACTTTTAGCGATATCGTTCACAGTCGCGACCATCTCATTCATGGCAGTGGCCACCTGGTCGGTCTGGGTTTGTTGTTCCGCAACGCCCTTGCTGGTCTGGTTGGTTACCGTGGAAAGCTCTTCCGACGACGAGGCAATGCTGGATGCACCGGCGTCAATTTCGCGAATCAGTTCCCTGAGGTTGGTGACCATGGTGGCAAAAGCGGCAAGCAACTGGCCGAACTCATCGCCCCGCTGGCTTTGGATATTCACAGTAAGGTCGCCGGAGGCAACCTTGTTGGCAATTTCAACGGATTCATTAATGGGGCCGGTAATCGACTTGGTCAGTATCCATGCCACGATGATGGTTATCAGGAGGGCGACGACGGTGACGATTATAATTTCCGCAACCGTCAGGTCATACCGTTCTGCCATCTGTGCTTGCTCGTGTTTTTTCAGCTCCTCGGTCTTTTCAATGGCACTGCGCGCGACGGTAAGTAGCTGCTCTTCGATGGAAGAGGCGTTTCCGGGCTGAGCGGAAATGTTGGCTTCGTAACTTTTCAGGATTTTCTCATAGGACTTTATGCCCTCAATAATCTGGTCTACCAATTGCCGGTCTTCAGCTTCTTCGATCATTTCGATGAGCGGCGTCAGGGCGGCTACGGCTTCATCCAAGAGCTCTGTTGCATGGTCGATGTATTTTGAGTCCTTTCGGATCTGAAAATTTTTCTCGTCTGTTCGCGCTTCCAGGAGCGCGAGCTCTGCGGCATTAGCCCGCTCTAGAATTGAGGCCCGGTGATTATATTCGTCGAGTGAATTGATGCTGACTGCTGAGATGGTAATGAGGAGTACGAGAAGGATCGCGAAGCTAGTGGCCAGTTTTCTACCGACGGGGAGGTTTCCAAAAAAACTGCGCAGTGGCATTTGAAGTTTCCATGAAATAAGTTAGGAGATTGAAAGATTTCAAACCTGATATATCCTTAAACGGCCCAGTGAAGATGAACTTTAGGGGGATATTGAAAACAAAAGCCCCAAAAGGGGCTATGCAGATCAGTTACCTGGTTCGGTAGCAGCGCGCAGGGCTTCCCTGTGAGGCGCCACGGCACGTTTGTCAGCCTCGGGCGCATTGGCCGCCTGCTCATAAGCAGACATGGCCCCACCCATCATTTCCCGCATTTGCGCTTTCTGGGCCTCGCTCATATTGGGATTGTTGTTGATCTCCTCCATCGCCTCGGCTATCTCCTGGTTCACCTGGCCGGATTGCTCGCCCATTTCAAGGGCGCTCCACGCCCGGAAAATCCGGTCGCCGGTTTCACCCCACTCTTCGGCGTTGGAGAAGCCGTGTTGCTGCACCACGTCCTCCAACTGTTGGTACATCTTGTGTCCTTCCATCTTTTCGACGGATGACGAGAATATCCGTGACAGATCCGGCATTTGTTCGGTTTCATCTTCCGTGGACATATCCTCGGCCAGGCCCTCAAACTCGTCCTCCATGCCCTGTAGCGTTTCCAGGCTGCTGATGAACGAGCGTACGGTACTGTCGGTCAGTGATTCGGCGTGAGCGGTTGATGCCAGCGCAAACAGGCAGCAGAAAACAGTCAGTAAACTTGTTTTGAACGGGTTCATGAGAACGCCTCCTTATAATCGGGAACTCCCGGTTCCATCCGGCGGGAGTTCCCTAAAGGTAGTTCTCCGCCAGCCAGCCCGCAACAGGCTGGCGTGGCGCTATCTGGTGGATCGGCTCAGAAGAACAGATTCGGCAGGTAGGTAGCGATTTCCGGAAACACCATAAGACAGCCGATACCGACGATCTGGATGATCACGAAGGGAATAACCGACCGGTAAATGTCGCTCATGGTTATGCCGGGCGGCACCACGCCTTTCAGGTAGAAAAGGTTGAACCCGAACGGTGGCGTCATATAACCGATTTCCATATTGATCACGAACAGGATACCGAACCAGATCGGATCAAAGCCCATGGAGGCAACGATAGGGGTGAACACCGGCAGGGTGATCAGCATGATGCCAACCGGGTCCAGCACCATGCCCAACAGGAAGACAATCAGCATCATAAAGATGATGACAGCCCAGGGGCCACCGGGAATGGACTGGATCATACCCTCTATCATCGGCTGGGCACCCATACTCTGGTAGGCGGCACTGAAAGCGTGTGCTGCAAACAGAATCCACATGATCATGCCGGTGAGCTTGAACGTCCGTATCGAGGCATCTTTGATGAGTTCCATGTTCAGGGCACGGTAGACGGCGGCCGAGATCAAAGCGCCAAGCACGCCCATTGCTGCCGCTTCCGTGGGCGTGGTGATGCCCCCGATGATCGACCCCAGTACCATGAACACGACCAGCATGGGCAGCAGTACGGAGCGCAGAGCCGCAAATTTTTCAGGCCAGGTGCCCCGCTCTTCCTTGGGCAGGTCCGGTGCCAGGTGCGGCTGCAGGTAGCAGCGGATCAGCACGTACGCCGAGGTAAGAACCATCAGCATGATGCCCGGCAATATGCCGGCCGCAAACATCTTGCCCACCGACACACCTGTAATGAGGGCATAGAGAATCATCAGGATGGACGGCGGGATGAGTACGCCCCAGCCCCCGCCGGTGTTGATGACACCAAGCACCATTTTCTTGTCGTAGCCACGCTCCAGCATGGCCGGCAGGGCGATGGTGCCCATAGCGACGACGGCTGCCCCGCTGATACCGACCATCGCTGCGAAAATCGCACAGATCATCAGTGTGCCAATCGCCAGACCTCCGCGGACACCGCCGAACCACAGGTGCATCATCCGGTAGAGGTCCCGGGCGACCCCGGTTCGCTCCAGGATCATCGCCATGAACACAAACAGAGGAATGGCGACCAGGGTGAAGCTTCCCATGGTGCTCCAGATCTGCGAAGCCACCAGGTAGAAGGAGTCGAAGCCCCAGGTAAAGTAGAGAAACACCACCGAAACGCCGCCAAGGACGAACGCCAGTGGCAGGCCCAGTACCAGGAAGAACAGCAGCGAGCCGAAGAAAAGCAGGGTCATCACTTCAATGCTCATGCGTGGTCCTCCGGCACTTCTTTCGGTTCAGGTTCGGGCTGGTAATAACTGAGGTTGAAAGCAATGGCAATGTCCTGCAGCAGTTTCACAATACCCTGCAGGATCAGTAACAGGGTGGCGGCTGGGATAAAGGCTTTAACCGGCCAGATTGGAGGGTTCCAGGCCGAGTTCGATGTTTCCCGGCCACTAAAGGATTCCCAGGCCATGTCGAGGCCAAAGTAAAACAGCGCCAGCGTGAATATGAAAAACAGGATTGAGGTAAACAGGTCAAGAAATGCCCGAGTACGGAGGCTGAACTTTGAGTAGACCAGGTCCACATTGACGTGGCCGTTATGAGACAGCAGATAACCACCGGCCATGAGACCGTAGATCCCGAAAAGCAACTGGGTTAACTCGCCCGTCCAGGACAGCGGCATTTGAAGCAGATATCGAAAAGCCACCCCTGTGAGCAATAACAGGAACATGACCATGACCAGATAGGAGAACCACCGGCCGAGCAGATTATTGAGCCGAGTCACTCCGGTCATGAATGCGGTTAGAGCGCGCATTTTGTCCCTCCGCCTTTAAGAGCTTGGTTGATAAGAATTTGAGCGCATACAAAAACCGGGCGTAGCGCCCGGTCCTGTTCTTGCCCGGTTACAGTCGGCCGAGTTGCTTCAGGTATTCCTTGACCATTTCAACGGCCTTCGCGGCGTTGTCGCTGGTCTTCGCTTCCTCGTCCCAGAACTTCTGGGCCGCTTCCAGCATATGGTCCTGAACATCTTGCGGAAGTGTGTTGATCTCAACGCCTTCCTCGGCTACGGCTTTCTGAAGCGTTACTTTTTCCTTGTGCTCGTACTCGTTGGTACGCACCCAGAATTGCTCTTTCAGAGCGTCCTTGACAGTGGCCTGCATACTTTCAGGCAGCGCGTCGAGGGCTTTCTGGCTGACGATGATGACGTCGGTACCTGCTACGTTCAGGGCGGGTTTGACGTGATACTTCGCCACTTCGTACAGAGACATGCTGTAAGCCCCCTGAGCAGCACCCCAGTGGGCGCCGTCAACGATGCCCGAATCCAGCGCTGAGTAGAGCTCGGCACCGGTAATATAGGATGTGGCTGCACCGGCTTCATCCAGGAATTTCTCCAGTGCGCCTGATGAGCGGATCTTGAGTTTTTTCAGATCCTCGACGCTTTCGATCGGCTCTTTGACCACCATCTCGGTCTGGTAGACCTTGTCAGTGGCCCAGTAGACGTTATGTTCAGCGGCTTCTTCTCTCAACATCTCCTCAAAACCCATGGCCATATGAAAATAAGCGGCTTCGGCAGGGGTCTGGAACGCCAGTGGTAAGCCGGATGCCACTCCAGCCAGGCTGATCTTGTTCTGAGCGTAAGCCGGGGAGATGGTGCCCATCTCCAGAATGCCACGGCTCACGGCGTTGAAGGTTTCTGTGGGCTTGAACAGGGCGCCAGATTCGTACAGCTCGAGTTTCAGGCGGCCGTTGGTGCGTTCCTCCAGCACATCTTTCAGGCGGCCCAGGCTATCCTTGTAGGAAGAGCTGGCGCCCGGCCAGTGAGACTGAACCTTCCAGGTAAAGGTTTCCTCGGCAGTAACTGGCGCGCTGGCCAGGGCTGCCGTCAGACCCAGGGTCAGCGCTGAGGCGTAAACGGTAAGGGTTCTTTTGGCGGTGGTTAGCATCTTCATTGTTGGACCTCGATCGTTATTGTGTTAATCGTCCCGTGCCTAGTTTCGCTCTGCAGAACATCAGGTTGCAGAATGAATCCTTGTATTCGAATCTATCACACGCTTTGCGTTTTGCAATAGGATAGAAGCGGATATTCTGTTACCGATCTCCGTATCATAGAAATGAGTATAGTGAGGATCGCTCAATGTGAAGCGAGACATGTCCATTTCGTCATCCTGCCCTTCACGGCCAGTAGGGTGCGCGAAGCTCTCGCTTCAATACCTTGCCAATGGAAGAACGGGGCAGCTCCCCCCGGACCTCAACGGCGGCCAGGCGCTGGGTTTTGCCCAGCTTGCTGTTGGCCCAGGCCAGCAGCTCTGTTTCGCTTTGTTCACGGCTCTCGGCTCCGGGTTCAAGCACCACCAG
>JAWWAM010000178.1:0-6049 GCA_033721715.1 Marinobacter sp. | reverse complement strand
TTGTCCATTGCCCGGTCGTAGTGGATTTTCGCTTCACACAGCAGGTCCCAGGCACGGTTTTTATCCGGGTCGCCAATCCATGTGGAAAAGGTGCCGTAAATCCAGCTTCCCGCAACCAGATGGGGTAAAGGGATCGCCTCGATGACCGGGTGTGTGACGAGATCGCTGTAGGTTGTCAGTTTCAGGGATGGATGTTTCGCGAGTACCCTGTAAAGTTCGTTAAGAAAGTGGAAGCCATTCTCAGGGTAGTATTCCCAAGCGTTCTCGCCGTCCATAATGATGGAAATAACCTGGCGGGCCCCGTGAGTGGCATGCTTTGCGATGTTCTCCATATGGTGAACCAGATCGCCAACAGCATCTTCGGCATGCCAGTCTGCATAGGTGAACCCAATAAGGTCAGACAGGCCGTCGTCCCGAAAGAATACGTTAATGGCAGTGTCACCGAAGGTACACGGTTGGTGAATGCCGTAATCCGGTAGGCCAGGGTGCTCTTCCCGCGCCCGGTGCAGGCTGTTGTGAATGACCGAATCCCCGCTGGCGGTCCACCGGAACCCTTCGGTATCCAGCAATTCCAGTGTGGCCTGGCTCAGCCCTCCTTCAGAAGCCCAGCAGCCGGAAGGCTCGACGCCAAAGAAACGCTGGAAAACGGCTTTCGCCTGTTGGAGTTGCCAGCCCGCTCGCTCGCTTCCGCCGGGATAGTTGCTGTGCACGGGTAAGGTAATGTCCGGCATCGCTTCCCGGGCAGATTCCAGCTCCAGCAGCAACGGCAGCATGGCGTGTGTATAAGGGCTTACAGAGAGCTCTACCTGGCCCTTTCCGGCCAGATGCCGGTATCGTGGCCCGATACCGGACAACACCTCGTAAATCACATCCAGCAGGGCCCGGCGGTCGTCCATCGTGAACTGGTGGCCTTTTTCCTGAAGGCTCTGAATACACAGGTTTTCACGGCGAATGGTTTCCCCCATCCAGCCAAGGTGATACCAGACCAGCAGATCTGACAGGAACCGGCTGGATATGTACCTCTGCAATTCCGGCTTTTTTCGATAGATATCAGCCAGTTCGGCAAGTCTTTTAAAGGCCGGGTAGCGGCCGATGATTCGGTCCGAGTTGGCGCGGAGGCATTTTTCCATCAGGCCCAGGAAGGCCGGCGTGCCAGTGGCTGGCAGTTGATCCGCCACCAGGGCAGCCAGCAGTGGGTCACCGATCTCCCCGGCGCCATGGCGCCATCGTTCAATCTGGACCAGATAGATTTCGATCTGCTCCAACAGAACCGGCGCAAAATTGACCACAGCCCTTGCCCCGGGCTCCTGTTCCAGGTGCGCTGCCATATCGCTGTAGTCCTTGATGGTGTGGAGGTACACCCAGGGAAACAGGAATTGTCCGTTGCGCAGATCCTGATAGGACGGCTGGTGCATGTGCCAGCACAGCACGACCGGCGTTATGTCAGAGGCCATGGGGATAATCCTGCCCGAGCATCTCGGGCGTGATCAGCACAATACCTTTTGGGGAAACATGAAACCGCTTTCGGTCTTCCGCATCATCAAAGCCGATGCGCGAACCCTCCGGAATACGGCAACCGCGATCAATCAGGGCATTGCGTATGTGGCAGTGGCGGCCAATCTCTACATCCGGATAGATGACCGAATCCGATATATTGCTGTAAGAGTGAACTCTAACCTGTGAAAATAAAAGGGAATGTTTAACCACCGCGCCTGAGACAATACAGCCTCCAGCAACCATGGAATCCACCGCCATTCCCCGGCGGTTCTCGTCATCAAATATAAACTTGGCCGGAGGCAACTGTTCCTGGTAGGTCCATATCGGCCAGTGAGAGTCGTAGAGATTCAGTTCGGGGCTGATACCGATCAGTTCCAGATTGGCTTGCCAGAGCGCATCAATGGTGCCTACATCCCGCCAGTAGGCAGGTTTGTTCTGGACGGGATCCTGGAACGGAAAAGCGACTACCCGCAGGCGCCTGATCACCGATGGAATAATATCCTTGCCAAAGTCGTGGGAAGAATCCCCCTCCATCTGGTAATCCCGGGTCAGTTCATCGAACAGAACCTGGGTGCTGAATACATAGATTCCCATAGAGGCCAGCGCCTTGCCGGGACGGCCGGGCATTGGCCGCGGCTTCTCCGGCTTTTCAACAAACTCGGTAATCCTGAACTCCTCGTCAACCGACATAACGCCGAAAGCTGAAGCCTCTTCGAGCGGAACTTCTATGCAGCCCACGGTTATATCGGCGTCATTCTCAACATGAGCCGCCAACATGGTGCCATAGTCCATCTTGTAGATGTGATCACCCGCGAGAATCAGGACATACTCCGGCATGTGACTACGGATGATATCGAGGTTCTGGAGAACCGCATCGGCGGTGCCCTGGTACCAGGAGGTCTCTATGCGTTGCTGGGCTGGTAACAGCTCGACAAATTCGTCCAGCTCACCCCGAAGAAATCCCCAGCCCCGCTGTATGTGGCGGATGAGGGAGTGGGATTTGTACTGGGTGATGACCCCTACCTGGCCAATACCCGAATTGATGCAGTTGGAGAGTGGAAAGTCGATGATCCGGAACTTGCCGCCAAAGGGCATCGCCGGCTTGGCGCGCCACTTGGTGAGATCGTGAAGTCGGGATCCACGCCCTCCTGCAAGTACCAGTGCTAGTGTCTGACGAGTAAGACGGCTGACGAAACGCTTGGCGGTGTGCATAGCTGCTTCCCTGAAGAAACTCAGTCCCTGTGGGCGGTTGCTTAACCGAGGGTTTGCCACGTTTTTGACGCTTGTAACTATATTAGAACACTAGCACGGAATTATGACGTAAACTTGTTCTGGGTCATTTTTCAAACAGGCCCGGTAACGTCCAATGAAAGCCAACCTGGTCAGGGAAAGCAAGGTCTATGGACAGCCCAACGCTCAGCGAATTCGACCTTCATCTATTTTCCGAAGGGCGGCATTGGCACATCTATAACGTTCTGGGCGCTCATGTATGCAGAACCCGGAATACCGAAGGCGTCCGCTTTGCCGTCTGGGCGCCGCACGCCCGGTCGGTCGCCGTGGTCGGCAATTTCAATCACTGGGATTCAGAAGCCCACCCGATGAGTCTGCACGACAGCACGGGCGTCTGGTCCTGTTTTATCCCGGGCATCGGTACCGGAACGCTCTACAAGTTCTCGATCACCACCGAGACAGGCAGCCAGGTATTGAAAACCGATCCCTACGGACAGGCTTTCGAAATGAGGCCTGCTACTGCAGCAGTAGTAACTGAACGCGGCCATTTTACCTGGAGCGATGGTGACTGGCTTGCCAGGCGTGGCCAATGGAACTGGCAGGATTCCCCCATCTCGATATACGAGGTTCACGTTGCCTCCTGGCGTCATCACGGCTCCGGCCGATGGCTGACGTATCGTGAGCTTGCCGACCAGTTGATCCCCTATGTGCTGGAACTGGGTTTTACCCATATCGAATTGCTACCGGTTACTGAACATCCGCTGGATGAATCCTGGGGCTACCAGACCACAGGCTATTACGCTCCGACCAGTCGCTTCGGCACACCGGATGACATGCGCTATCTGGTTGATCAGTGCCACCGGAACAACATTGGCGTGATTCTGGACTGGGTTCCCGGCCACTTCCCCACCGATGAACACGCCCTCGCCATGTTTGATGGCAGCGCATTGTACGAACATGAAGACCCACGCCAGGGCCGCCACCAGGACTGGGGCACGCTGATCTACAACTACGGTCGCCATGAGGTTCGGAACTTTCTGATCGGCAGTGCACTGTTCTGGCTTGACGCTTTCCACATAGACGGCTTGCGGGTGGATGCCGTGGCTTCCATGCTCTACCTCAACTATTCCCGCAAGGAAGGTGAATGGTTGCCCAATGTTCATGGCGGCCATGAGAATCTCGAAGCCATCGATTTTCTGAGAGAACTGAACCGCGCCTGCCAGAGCCGTTTTCCGGGCGCACTGGTATGCGCCGAAGAGTCCACCTCCTGGCCGCGGGTTACCCGTCCACCGGAGATCGGTGGTCTTGGCTTTAATCTGAAATGGAACATGGGCTGGATGCACGACACCCTGGATTACCTTCAACAGGACCCCGTGTACCGCCAGTATCATCATGACAAGCTGACCTTTGGCCTGCTTTACGCCTTCACAGAGAACTTCCTGCTCCCTCTGTCACACGACGAGGTTGTGCATGGCAAGGGTAGCCTGATCAATAAAATGACTGGGGACGAATGGCAGCAGCGCGCGTCTTTACGCGTGCTGTTCACCTATATGTATGGGTACCCCGGCGCCAAGCTGGTGTTCATGGGCGGTGAATTTGGCCAGCGCCGGGAATGGAGCGAATCCAGGGAGCTTGACTGGTCGTTACTGGCCGACCCCGAGCATCAGGGCCTCAAGCGCCTGGTTCAGGACCTCAATGGCCTTTACCGTCAGGAGGTGTCATTACACGGGGCCAGCTTTCGGCCTGAGGGGTTTGAATGGATTGACTGCCATGACTCGCCCCAGTCCGTCGTCAGCTTCCTGCGTACGGCAAAAGGCGAAACGTCGGTAATGGTCGTCAATTTCACGCCGATGCCGCGGCACCATTACCGGATAGGACTGCCTCAGGGGGGCACCTGGCGGGAGATCTTCAATTCAGATTCCAAGTATTACGGGGGTAGCAACCTGGGCAACCCTTACCCCATGCCGGCGGACGAAAAGCCCTGGATGAACCGGAACTGGTCGCTGGAACTCACGCTGCCACCCCTGGGCGCGATTATTCTGAGGCCAGTGTCATGACTCGGGTTCTGTTTGCCACCAGTGAAGTCTACCCACTGGTGAAAACCGGCGGGCTCGCAGATGTGTCTGCCAGCCTGCCGGAGGCTCTGTGCAGGCTGGATTATGATGTCCATATTCTCCTGCCGGGCTACCCTTCAGCGATCAAGGCTGCCAGAGAGGCAGGCTCCCGCAGGAAAACCCGCTTCCGGATAGGGCAATATGAGGTCAGCCTGTGGCAGACCCGGCTTCCGGGAACGGCGGTCACGCTCTGGCTGGTAGACTGCCCGCCCCTGTTCGACCGGCCCGGCAATCCCTATCAGAATGAGAAGGGCCAGGACTGGTGGGATAACGCCCATCGGTTCGAGCTGTTCGGCAGAGTCGGTGCCATGATGGCTGTTGGCGAAGCCGGCCTGAATTGGCGACCGGATCTGGTGCACTGCAACGACTGGCAGACCGGGCTCATCCCGGTCTTTCTCGAGCACTATCCCCATCGGCCTGGCACGGTCTTCACGGTCCACAATCTTGCCTACCAGGGCATTTTCTCCCATGAAACCTTTAGAGCCCTGGGGTTGCCGGATTCACTCTGGCGGTTGGAGCAACTGGAATTCTACGGCCAGATGTCCTTTATTAAAGGCGGACTTGTTTTCAGTGATCGCATTACCACTGTCAGCCCGGAATATGCGAGAGAAATTCAGACACCAGAATTCGGTCATGGGCTTGATGGCGTTCTGCGGCACCGGGCAAACCGTTTGACTGGCATTCTCAATGGCATTGATGCCCGTGTCTGGAACCCGGAGCAGGACCCAGAGCTGGCTTTCCATTACGGCCGCGATCACCTTAAAAATAAAACCCAGTGTCAGGCTCAGTTGCAGCAGGAGCTCGGCCTTGAGGTCAATGGTGGTCCGTTGCTGGGATTTATCGGTCGCCTGGTGGAACAGAAGGGGGTGGATTGGCTGATCGCCGTAATGCCCGAGTTACTGGGTCGCGGGTGCCAGTTCGTATTGCTCGGTTCTGGTGAGGCGCGCTATGAAGAGCCACTGAAAAAGCTGGCGCGACAATGGCCGGGCCGTATGTCACTGACACTGGGTTACGATGAGGGACTGTCCCACCGTATAACTGCCGGATGCGATATTTTCCTGATGCCTTCCCGGTTCGAGCCTTGCGGGTTGAACCAGATGTACAGCCTCCGCTATGGCACTATTCCGGTTGTACACGCGGTTGGCGGGCTTTCGGATACCGTAAACGATCCTGATGAGGCCGGCATTGGAAAGGCAAATGGGTTCCGT
>JAWWAM010000177.1:0-6057 GCA_033721715.1 Marinobacter sp. | reverse complement strand
TCAACAAACTGCGATAGCTCCATACGCCCGGATTGACTGTCCCACGTCGCCGGCTGGGCTGAAGCCCACCCCGGCCACACAGCAGCAAGAATCAACATTAGTTGTACGATGGCTTTGTTCAAGAGCGACTCCGGCGTGAAAAACCTGATTACAACCCCGTCGTCCCATTATGAACCAGAAACCGCAACTTCTTTGTACACACAATAAAATGACGCAATCAGACAACAAATCTTCACAAATCCCGTTTACCATGGAGCGTTGGACAGCGCCTGCAGCCAATGCCAATATAGAGTCGAGATGACATGGACGAGGCACCCGCCACTCACAACTGAAAGCCAGAGCCTATGAAGGATATGGATACCTTTGTGAACTTTCACAAGGCGCTGATGGAACTGAGCCACAGCCCGGCGTTTATCAACAGGGAGCGCCAACACAAACTCGCGGCACTGACAGCGCTGTGTGCAAAACAGCTGGAGGTTGCACGAGTCAGTGTCTGGCGGTTTCCGGAACAACGGGACCATATTGAATCGGAATGGCTGCATACGCCGGATGGGGCAACCTCGCAGGCCGGCAGTTTCCACCAGAGCGCTAACCCGGAGTATTTTTGTGCCCTGGAGAGCGAACGGGTGCTCTCTGTTCCCGATGCACAGGAAGATCCGCGAACCCGTGACTTTGCCCCTGACTACCTCGTCCCGAGGGGCATTCGCTCCATACTGGACGCGCCAATTTTTGATGGCGCTCGGCTCAGCGGTGTGGTCTGCCTCGAATCGACAACTCCCCGCCAGTGGACGCTCGCAGAAGTATCCTTCGTCATCGCCATCGCCGATACCATAAGCCTGATGAATACCCATGAAGACTGGCTCGATTCGAAACAGGCGCTGGAATATGCCACCCGCTATGACTCGCTGACGGGACTGCTGAATATAAAATCTCTGCGGGACCGAATCGGTTATCTGATCGATAAGCTCGAGCGCCGTGGGCTCGGCAGCCTGGCGCTGATATGGGTGGATGTGGACAGGCTGAAATCCATCAATGACGGGCTCGGGGCGCAAGTAGGTGACAATGTCATTGAAGAGATTGGCCAGCGGTTGAAACAGATCAACGTTCCCGGCAAGGATCTGCTCGCGCGGATTGGTGGTGATGAATACGCCCTTATCATTCGCAACCGCACCCAGCCGGACACCCTGGAGCAGACCGCTGCAAAAATCCGGCACGAGGTCAGCAAACCCATCCGCCTCAACGGCCACGCCATCACGGTAGGGGTCAGCCTCGGCATCTGCCATCTGCCTGGTGACTGCGATAATACAGAAGAGCTGCTCCGAGGCGCGGAAGCGGCCATGTACAACGCCAAACACCAGGGTCGGGGCCGGTCCTGCTTCTTCGACTCCAGTATCCAGGTAAGCGCACGCTCCCGGTTTGAGCTGGAAAACGACCTGCGCGTGGCCATAAAAGAACAGAAACTTGATGTGTTCTATCAGCCGATAACCGACGCCTCCGGTGCCAGTGTGGAATCCATGGAGGCCCTTGTGCGCTGGCACCATCCTGAACGGGGATGGTTGTCACCCATCGAGTTTCTCGACATCGCCAGAGGCGGGGGCCTGATGTACGCCCTTGGTGAGTGCGTACTGCGCAGGGTATGTGAGCAGTGGAGGTGGGCGAACAAACGTCAGATCACCCTCCCGGAGGTATCGGTGAACCTGGCCCCCGAGCAGGTCCTGGTTGCAGAGCTGCCCGGCCGCATAAAGACGATCTGCGCCGAACATGCTGTGCCTGTCAAGATGCTGCACTTCGAAGTAACAGAGGACGCTTTGCAGGGTGATCTCAGCACCATATCGAGCCTTCTAGAAGAACTGGTTGCTGCTGGCGCGCAACTGTCCATCGACGACTTCGGCACTGGTTACTCGTCACTGTCACGGCTCAAGGGCCTGCCATTTGCCCGTATCAAGATTGACCGCTCGTTCATTAGCGACATTCCCGATGACGAGGATGACTGCGCCATCATTCTGTCTATTCTCGGGCTTGCGAGAGGCCTGGGGCTGTCCGTCGTGGCCGAAGGTGTGGAAACCGACGCCCACGAAAAATGGCTTCGTGGGCAGGGTTGTGACTACCTCCAGGGTTACCTGTACAGCAGACCATTATCCTTCGATCAGTTGATCGAACGTTTTTTCACCAGCCAGTAGGATAGCTGTTTCAGTTTACGCCCGGATTTGTCACCAAGAACCAATAACGCAGGCGTGAGCAACAGGGTCAGTATGGTGGCAAATGCCAGGCCACCGGCGATGGCACTGGACAGCTGGGTCCACCATTGGGTTGAAGGCGCGCCAAAACCCAGCGATGGAGAAACAAGATCCACGTTCACCGCAAGCACCATTGGCATCAGACCCAGAATGGTGGTGATGGCCGTCAATAGCACCGGGCGAAGGCGCAGGCAGCCGGTTTCCAGCGCTGCCTCAAAAGCTTCCATCCCCTGTTTTCGCATCTGGTTGTAGGTATCAATCAGAATGATGTTGTTGTTCACCACAATACCCGCCAGAGCGATGATGCCCATCCCTACCATCACGATGCCAAAAGACTGTCCATTCAGAAGAAGCCCGAGCAGAACCCCGGCCGTGGAAAGTACAATAGCGGACAGAATCAATAGCGTCTGGTAGAGGGAGTTGAACTGGGTTACCAGGATCAGCAACATCAGGGCAATGGCCACCATGAACGCGGAGGCCAGGAAGTTGGACGCCTGTTCCTGGTCCTCGTTTTCACCGGCAAAGCGTACAGACACCCCTTCCGGGGTTTCGGGCATGTCTTCCTGCAAGGCTTTCAGCAACTCGTCTACCCTGCGCCCCGGCTTCACATCTGACTTGATAGTCACCGTTCGCTGACCGTCTACCCGTACAATGGTCCCGGTCTTATCGCCCGGTTCCAGTTCCACGAATTCGGAAAGGGGCACTTGGCCCCGGCCAGTATTGATTGTCTGGCGCTGGAACTGATCCAGTTCGCGCCAGTTATTGGGTACCCGCACGACAATGTCCACCTCGTCACGGACATCCTCCGGACGGTACGTGGCCAGCACCAGGCCGTTGGTAATCAGTCGCACCGCGCTACCCACACCAAGCACATCGGAACCAAAGCGGGCGGCCGAGGCCCGGTCCACATTCAGGCGCCACTCGATCCCCGGCAGGCTGCGGTCGTCCTCAATATCCACGAAGCCGTCGATGTTGGCCATACGCTGCTGGATCAGGCCGACATAGTCGTCCAGTTTGTTACTGTCGAGAGTGCTGACCATAAGCTCTATCGGCTTGCCGTCAGCCGGGCCGCCTTCCTGTTTACGAAACTCCAGCCTGATCCCCGGAATGTCCGCCGTGCGCTCGCGGAACTCCTCCAGAATTTTTGTCGCGGAACGGCGCTCGAACCAGTCGATAAACTGGAACTGCAGTACACCAATGACATCCGGCGCCACCTGGGTGTCGGGGCTGACCATCGAACGGGCGTACAGCGCCTTCACTTCCGGCAAGCCCTGCAACCGCTGCTCAACTTCCCGTACGATGGCGTCCCGTTCCTCCACAGAGAGGTCGCCTCTTGCCCGCACCTGGACCTGAGCCGAGTCAGGTTCGACACTGGGAAAGAATTCCACACCGTAATTGAACTTGCCGTACGCCACGTAGATCACCACAACCACTGCCAGGACACCCAGCAGTGTGAAGCCCGGCACCGCCAGCAGGCGGCCCAGGAGATTCCGGTACCAGGCCGTCATTCGCCCATCCGGGGACGCCTGGCGTTTGCGCCGGCCGCCACTGATACTGCCGAGAACCGGCAAGAACACCAGTGCCATCGCCAGTGAGGCGCTAAGGCAGATAATGACGGTCAGGGGCAGGAATTTCATGAACTCCCCCACCACGCCTGGCCAGAACAGCAACGGAATGAAGACCGCCAGAGTGGTCGCGGTCGAGGCAATAATGGGCCAGGCCATTCGACTTGCGGCCTCTCCCCATGCCGATCGCACACTCTGGCCTTCGGAGAGGTTCCTGTCGGCCAGTTCGGAAACCACAATTGCACCGTCCACCAGCATGCCCGCCACCAGAATCAGACTGAACAGGACAACAATGTTGAGCGTCAGGCCCATACCCCAGATAACCAGAATCCCGGTCAGAAAGGCTCCGGGTATGGTCAGGCCCACCAGCAGCGCGGAACGGGGGCCCATGGCGGCTATAATCAGGATAATCACCAGCACAATGGCGGTGAGCACGTTGTTGAGCAGGTCACTGAGAATGTCCCGCACTTCAGTGGACTGGTCCATGATGTAACGGACCTCCAGCTCATCCGGTAACTCCGGCCCCGCGGCCTCAATCAATTCCTTGACCTCGCCAACGGTCTCAATGATATTGGCACCGGTACGCTTGGAAATCTCCAGCACCAGCGCCGGCTCTCCGTTAATCCGGGCGTAACCGGTAGGGTCTTTGAACGTGCGCTGCAGCATGGCAACGTCGCCAAAAGTAACCACGGTGTCGCCGTCCACTTTGATTGGCATGGACATCACGTCCTCGACCGACTCGATCACACCCGGAACTTTCATGGCCATGCGACCGGCGCCGGTGTCCAGGCTGCCGGCGGCTACCAACTGATTATTGCGGGTAACCAGAGAAGCCAGCTGGTCAAAATCAATGCCGTAGCTTTCCAATACCTGGGGATCGACGACGATTTCCAGCAAATCCTCCCGGTCGCCCCCGATATCCACTTCCAGCACTTCCGGAATACCTTCGATGGCGTCCTGCAATCGCCGTGCAACGGTGACCAGCTCACGTTCTGATAACGGGCCGGAGAGGCCAACCGACATCACCGGGAAGAGCGCCACGTTGATCTCGTTCACTCTGGGCTCGTCCGCCTCCTGGGGAAGTTTGCTACGGGCGGTGTCTACTTTTTCCCGCACATCCTGGAGCGCCACATCCGGGTCGAACCCGGCGTCAAACTCCAGCATCACCGAGGCGTGGCCCTCGGAGGCTGTACCACGCATTTCCTTGATTCCTTCAAGGGAGCGCAGCTCCTGCTCCATGGGCCGGATAAGCAAGCGCTCGGCGTCTTCCGGGCTGATGCCTTCCAGTGTCATGGACACATAGATCATGGGAATGGTGACGTCCGGATTGGCCTCCTTGGGAATGGCCTGGAACGCGGCGATCCCGCCCAGGATCAGGAACATCAGAGTTAGAAGCGTTGTACGACTGCGGTCAAGCGCTGCAAAGATGAGGGTTCGCATACCGGTCAGCCCCGGTCCGAATCACGGCTCACCGGGCGAACCTGCTGCCCGATGGACACGAACCCGGCGCCACGGGTGATCAACCGGATTTCCTCCGGCAATCCGGTTACCCAGGCGCCATCTGTGGTGACGTTGAGCAGTTTGACAGTGGTAAACACGACTTCATCGTTCTCGCCCACATAGCGGACACCAGGGCGGCCGTCCTCACCCAGGCTGAGGTAGGCGGGGGAAATAAACAT
Source organism: Marinobacter sp. (assembly GCA_033721715.1). GTDB lineage: Bacteria > Pseudomonadota > Gammaproteobacteria > Pseudomonadales > Oleiphilaceae > Marinobacter. Next base: position 576 of record JAWWAM010000177.1, on the reverse strand, counting down.
GGCTCTGACCTCCGGTAGTAAGATCCGCAGCGTCGCGCTACCGCCTGCCACCCGTTTGCGCTCGGGATTTTCCACCGTCACTTCCACGGCAAAGCTACGAGTTTGCCGGTCAGCCGCACTGGCCACAAAGCTCACATGGCCTTCCAGTGTGTCGCCGTCCAGGGTGCGGATCATCACTTTCTGCCCTTCTTCCACATTGCTAACGGACTGCTGGGGAATCTGGCCTGTGGCTTTCAGCCGGTCGATACGGACCAGTTCCAGCAAAGGCGAGCCCACCTGAACCAGGTCACCCAGGTCCACATCGCGACGATTAACGGTGCCATCGAACGGCGCTCGTGGCGTCAGGTTGTCCATGGCCAGGCGTGCCTGCGCCAGTTCGGCCCGGGCTGCGGACAGTTCACTTTGCAGGGTCAGTACTTCAGATTCAGAGCTGAGATCACGGGAACGGAGCCGCCTGGCGGCCGAGAGGTCTGCCTCCAGCTTCCGCAGCCGGGCCTGCCACTGTTCCACGGCTGTGCCGCGACCATCCTCGGACAGCCGTAAAAGAGCGTCTCCTTCAGCAACCCGGTCGCCCTG
>JAWWAM010000176.1:0-6080 GCA_033721715.1 Marinobacter sp. | reverse complement strand
GAGCAGATGCCCACCAATCTCGTCGCCGATCCTGGCGGCCCTTTCGAAGTTTATCCTGTCCCCGGGCCGGAGTCCCCCCAGTGTGGTGGCGCGAAGCGTTTCCTGCATGGCATCGAAGTAAAGCACATTGCCTTCCTGCCGGGTTACGGTCAGACAGGCGCCGTTGATAGCGACAGACGCTCCGATGGTAACGCCCTGAACCTGCTCTTCGGGAAAACGGATCGCGAAGCTGCTGAGCCCGGGCTCGGCGGAAAGGGTGTCTATGGTGGCAACACCTTGAACAATGCCTGTAAACATTCATTACCCTCTGAGGACGTTGTCGGCCGGTACCGGCTACACTGTGAGAAGCAAGGATAGCGGTCGCATGATCCCATGCCAAGCGAGGGTTGGCACCAGGTTCCCCCTGGTCAGGACTCAAGGATCTGAAAGCCTGGTCGATAAACGACAGGTACGGGCGCGGTTTTGTGAGTGTAGGCCCGGTTACAGTCAACGGGAAACCTGATGGCAGAGAACGAAAGCACAGTCCGGCAAAGCGGTACTCCGGAGGCGCCCCTGTTACGGAAAGGGCGTCCTGCGGATCCGCAGCCCAGTGTGTCCGAAGAGCAGGGAGGTACGGCCGGTAAAATCTCGGCAGAAGTAGTACCGTCAGCCCCTGGTCAGGAGGTTTCCAGACTCGGGCGCGATGACGAAACGGAGGAAGCCGGCTCTGGTGAGATGGGCGCTGCCGGTGATGATGCGCTGGATATTGAAAAAACCATGGCGGAATCCCGCCAGCGTAAGCTGAGGCTGATGTTACGGCAGTGCGATCGGGTCTTGTTGCTGGATTTTGAGTTGCTGGCACTGCCTGACTGGCCTGATAACTACACCCTCTCCGCGGCGCGCCGGAACCGGGATCTCTGGTTGTTCAGTGCCTTGCTGGCGGTGATTGTTTTCCTCAGCGGGATGACCGGCTTTGTACCCGCCTGGATTGCCGGTGGCGGATTTGGAGCCTTTGTTATTATCCTGCTGATGGGGGTGCCGACGGTCAGGCGTCTGTATACCTCCCGATCGTCATACATGGACCTGATTGTGCGGCGGCGCCGACTGTTGCGGGATGCTCGAAAGCACGTCAGTCACCTGGAGGGAAAAGAAGGGCTGGTATGGCAGTGTGCACGCATGGCGGAATTCAACCCCTCACTCAAGGCGACGCGTTTCAGTGAGCTCGTGGCGCTGTCGGAGCATCGGGTACTGGCGCGGAATATGACGCGCAGGGAGCATGTTCGCCTTTATCTGGTGTATCTCCTTGAGGCGGAGAAGGCGTATGCCCGCGCGCAACAGGCGTTCTTCGAAGGTCATCAGCAGGCTATCGACAATGGCTGGGCTTCAGTGGCGGCGGAACCGGAGCAGAGAACTTGACAAGATTGCCGCTCAAACGTATGTTTCAAACAGACGTTTGCTAGAGGCACTGATAACAAAATGGCTCAGTCTGATACGGTTGACCGGATTCTTGACGCAGCGGAAGAGCTTTTCGCTGACCGCGGGTTTTCTGAAACCTCACTGCGGATGATTACCAGCAAGGCTAAAGTAAATCTTGCCGCTGTCAATTATCATTTTGGTTCCAAGAATGCTCTGATTCATGCGGTGTTCGCCCGTTTCCTGACACCTTTTTCGGCAACACTCGAGAATGCGTTTGATGATCTCGAGGCACGCTGTGACGGCGAACCACCCACGCTGAACCAGACCCTCTGGGCCCTGACAGAAAGTGCCGTGCGCATGCCTCAGCGCAACGAGAAGGGTATCTCCATATTCATGCGTCTCCTCGGGCTGGCCTATACGCAGTCCCAGGGGCACCTCCGCAAGTTTCTTGAGCAGGAATACAGTCAGCCCTTCAGTCGTTTCATGCGTTTGCTGAAAGAGGCTACGCCGCAACTGTCATCGGTGGATCGTTACTGGCGCATCCAGTTCATGCTGGGTGCGACCGCATTCACCATGTCCAGCAGCGATGCCCTGAGGGACATCCTGCAGAATAAACTGGGCGTGGAAACCACAGTTCAGGAAATCGCAGCCCGGTTAGTGCCCTTCCTCGCGGCTGGAATGCAGGCGGATGATGCGATGCTGGTCCCTCCTGCCCATAAAAGCTCAGTTGCCTGAATTGCAGTCTGTCGGTTAGGCTTCCCGTTTGATTCGTCTGCCGGGAGCCTGACGCCGCATGCCAAGTGATTCTGTTTCCCCTTCTGGGCCAGAGAGCGTATCCGGGACCACTCCCGGGATTGAAATCGATCTTTCCACGCAAACACTGACACTGTTTGCGGAAGACGCAACCTCTTCAGTTTCTTACCCTGTTTCCACTGCTCTTAACGGCCCGGGAGAGCGCCAAAACAGCGGTTGTACCCCCACCGGAAAGCATTATGTACGTGCAATGGTCGGTGATGGTGCCCCTTTGAATAGTGTGTTTGTTGCTCGCAGACCAACCGGTGAGGAGTATTCGCAGGAACTGGCGGGGCGGTTTCCCGAACGGGACTGGATACTGTCGCGCATCCTATGGTTATGCGGTCTGGAATCCGGCAAAAATAGGGGTCCCGGGGTCGATAGTTTTCGTCGCTTCATATACATTCACGGCACACCGGACTCCGAGCCTATGGGGGTTCCTCGCTCCCACGGCTGTATCCGCATGAGAAACTCGGACGTGGTCGATTTGTACAGCCGGGTGCGGCCGGGCACACCGGTGTTTATCAAATAAGCCTATTCCTGAACTGACGGAACCGAGAGAACCGATGCTTGAAGAAACACCTTCCATAGTGAATAACTGGATTCAGGACTGGAGCCTGATGTCAGAAGGCTGGCGAGTCGGCCTGGTGGTGTTTGCCCTGGTGTCTGGAACCGCCGTGGTTGCCTATATTGCCAGTTTTATCGTTGGTGTCGTTGAGCAGCGTTTCAAGAAAACCGACAACCTTTGGGACGACGCCCTGTTGCATGCTGCGCGGAGGCCGGTTGTCGCTTTTGTCTGGTTGCAGGGGGTGTACTGGGCTGCAGAAGTGGCTCACCGTTACTCAGACGCTGAGATTTTTTCCGTCAACGACACGCTGCTGCAGATCGGATTTGTCTGGTTGCTGGTGTGGACCGTGCTTCGGCTTATCAAGCAGGGAGAGGAAATACTTACCTCACCCCTGAAAATGAAAACTCCAATGGACTACACCACGGTCAATGCGGTCAGCAAGCTGTCGCGGGCGGTGGTGATCATCACCGCGGTGCTGATAGCGCTGCAGTCACTCGGGTACAGTATTTCTGGTGTACTGGCATTTGGCGGTGTTGGTGGTATCGCGGTCGGTTTCGCTGCAAAGGACCTGTTGGCCAACTTTTTCGGCGGATTCATTATTCACCTCGACCGGCCTTTCAAGGTGGGGGATTGGGTTCGTTCGCCGGATCGTAATATTGAAGGCACCGTTGAACATATTGGCTGGCGCCTGACGACTGTGCGTACGTTCGACAAGCGTCCCCTGTATGTACCCAATGCCGTCTTCACCACAATCTCGGTGGAGAATCCCTCCAGAATGCTTAACCGCCGCATCTCGGAAACCATTGGAATCCGTTATGCGGATGTCAGTGGCATGGCCGAGATTGTGGCGGAAATCCGGGAGATGCTCGAGAACCATGAAGATATCGACCAGGACCAGACGTTAATTGTCAATTTTCTGGCCTTTAACGCCTCTTCTCTGGATATCATGGTTTATACCTTCACCAAAACCATTGAGTGGGTGCGGTACCACGAGGTCAAGCAGGATGTGTTGTTGAAGATCAGTGACATTATTGAAGGCCATGGTGCTGAGGTTGCCTTCCCGACACGCACACTGCACCTGCCGGACGGCGTGCGCCTTGCCAGTGACGAGGGCGGGAAGAGTGAGGAAGGCGAAGCCACCAGTGCTGAGCCTGGCAGCAGCCGTGCACCGGTGGACGGCAGTGACGGTTCCAGTGAAACGCAGGGCGACAGCGCCGAGGCAACAGGGGAAGGATCATGAGTGGAGCGGAGAACAATCCGCCGGTTGGCATCATTGGTGGTACCGGGCTTACAACCCTGTCAGGGCTGGAGATAACGGCGGAGCGCTCTGTTGACACCCAATGGGGGCAGCCCTCGTCGGCACTGGTTGAGGGGCGTCTGGCAGGCCAGGCGGTGGTCTTCCTGTCCCGTCACGGCAATCCCCATCGTATTCCGCCCCATCAGGTCAATTACCGGGCCAACCTGCAGGCGCTCTATGATGCGGGTGTTCGCACGGTCGTGGGCGTCAATGCCGTGGGCGGCATTCATCCGGAGATGGGCCCGGCGCACATCGTGATCCCCGACCAGATTATTGATTACACCTGGGGCAGGGCGAGTACTTTTTTTGAGGGTGAACTGACTGAAACCACCCATATTGATTTCACCTGGCCTTATACGCAAAAGGCGCGTGAACTGCTGATTGCCGCCGCCCGGCGCCAGAAGCTGCCTTTTTCCGATTTTGGTGTTTACGGGGCGACTCAGGGGCCAAGACTGGAAACGGCGGCTGAAGTAGTGCGGCTGGAGCGTGACGGCTGTGATCTGGTGGGTATGACAGGTATGCCCGAGGCTGCGCTGGCGGCAGAGCTGAAGATGAACTATGTCTGCCTGGCACTGGTGGTGAATCATGCCGCCGGTAAATCTGACCACATCATTACCATGGCGGAAATCGAGACCGCTATCGACCATGGGATGTCTGGCGTCAAGCGGATCCTCGAAGTGTCAATGAGCGAGCTGGGTGCGCTTACCCATCAATTTTCTTGAAGAATACAAGCACGCCGATGGTGGGGGAGTCCAGGAAATGAACTTCCTCGCTGCGCATGCGGCGGGTTTCGCGAATCCAGGTCAGTAGTTCCGCCCGCGGCCAGTTTGCGCCGGAAATCGCCACCTCTTCCGGGGCGGCCGCAGTTTCACTGACATTATCTGCCTCGATAGCACCATCTTCACCGGTGTCAGAGGGCTGATTCTCCTCCGGGCCGTTATCCGTCAGATTGACTGGTTCTTCTGTGGAGGGCATGGACTGCCAGTGATTCAGCTGCACATTGACATGCAGGTAACGCTGCCGGTCAACGGTGATCTGGCCTTCCACATCGCGGTGCCCGGCATCGGCGAGCCAGTCGCCGATAGCGACCCGCAGTGGTTCACCCTCGAAATCGGGCGGAAAGGACTGGTACCAGCCGGTGGCAAGCAGAACCCGGTATTTGCCGCTGTTCTCCAGTCGATTGGCCGCCGAGTTGAGATGAAGTTCGCTACGCGGAACCAGGTCCCGTGTGGTTTCCACCGTACCGTTGCCGTCCACTGCGCGCAGGATTTCGGTAAGCTCCGGGTTGGGCGGCTTCGGGATGCGGCTGGCCATTCGCTCATTGATGCTGTCCGGGTCAACTGTGCGCTCCAGAATCACGAACTCGGCACGATAGTAATCTTTTCGGGCTTCTGCAGTGTCGGTCTGTTGGGAAGGCTGCTGGGCGGATGCCAGGGACGACAGGGCCAGCGCAACCACAAAAATGAAGGTGGACTTTCCAGGCGATAAGTTACCGGGCGTTCGCAAGTGCTTTGCTCCAATGTTGCTGTTGTTCATCTCAGGCCTCTGGGCCGGGGGCATTATCAAGCCAGTTGGCCCAACATGTTGGAAATGCCGTCGAGTTTACCACTGGTTGAGGTGTCGTTCAGCCGGAAACGAAAACTGTTGGCCCCTTCAAGGCGATACTGGTCCGGGGCGGATTGCACTTTTTTAACCAGCACCAGCGGATCCACAGGTGTCGAGCTGCCAAACTCCAGCCTCGCCCATTCCTTGCCGGCGTCCACTTTCACGATCCCCAGGGCTTCTGCCTGGATTCGCAGTTCCGACTGGCGAATCAGGTTTTTTGCCGGCTCCGGTAATAATCCGAAGCGGTCGATCATCTCAACCTGAAGTTCTTTTAATCCGTCTTTGTCACTCACGCTGGCAATTCGTTTATACAACATCAGCCGATTATGAACGTCGGGCAGGTAGTCATCGGGAATCAGCGCCGGTATCCGCAGGTTCATTTCGGTGCCATGACTCAGTGGCAGTTCCGCATTCGGGGTTCTT
>JAWWAM010000175.1:0-6081 GCA_033721715.1 Marinobacter sp. | reverse complement strand
GGGCTTCGCCGGTGGCGATATCGGCAACGGTACCGCTCTGGCGGTTGGCATCGGGCTACAGAATATCCCCGAGGGCCTGGCGGTGGCGGTCTCACTGCTGGCCATTGAGCACTCGCGGGTAAAATCCTTTGGTATTGCTGTGCTGACAGGGTTACTGGAACCCGTTGGCGGCCTTTTCGGAAGCGCCATGGTGTGGCTGGCCGAACCCATCATGCCCTGGACTCTGGGCTTTGCGGCAGGGGCGATGCTGTTTATTATCAGTGACGAAATCATCCCTGAAACCCATCGCGGCGAGTACAAGACCCTGGCCACGTTTTCCCTGCTGGGGGGCTTTGTAGTGATGATGTTTCTGGACGCCACGCTCGGTTAGCCCGGGAACACCACCTTCACCATCCCGATACTGCTGACAATTAGCAACACCACGCCAAGCACCCGGAAAAACACCGGAGTTTCCGCCCTCAGCATGCGGTCATGGACATAGAGGCCAATTACATGGCCCACAGCCGCGCAGGGCAGCAGCCATATATGGTGAATCAACTGCAGGTCAACGCCTACCCAGATAAAGGCGCCCATCTTGATCACCACCAGAATGAACCATAGAGCGAACAGCGTATCCCGCAACCTTTCCTTGGGCAGGTGTTGCGCTGCCACAGCAATAATCAGCGGCGCCCCTATCAGTGAGGTGCCACTGACGTATCCACCAACCATCAGAAATACGGTGTCTACTGTGCGGCTGCCACTGCGAAACGGCCGATCAAGGATGTACGAGACGGAATACAGGGCTACGATGACAAAGATGATGGTGCTCAGGACATCCGACGGCAGGGTAATAAGCCCGAACACCCCGATCAGCTTGGGCACGATCATGATGGCCAAAATCCGCCAGAGATAGCTCCAGTCCACAGTCCCTGCCGAGGTGTGCCCCTCATCGTCAGTTCTTGAAGCCTTACGATTGTTCATCCAGATGGTCAACGACGAGAACACCAGCAGGTGAACAGCGATGATGGGCAGGAAGACCAGCGGCTCATCCAGCACCAGTAGCAGAAATGGTAGCGACAGCACCGCTCCGCCAAACCCTAGCCCGGAACGAACAAAGCCACTCCAGACAAATATCAGGCCAATCAGGGCATACTGATATACCGCCAGTTCAGACATAGTGATACTCGGATTCCGGAAGGTAAGTACGCGAATGCAAAGGTATAAGAGGATACCCGCCAGCCCCACATTACTTCCAGTAACAAAGGGGTACTTTTTTACAACGGAAGAATTGCCGGATTGCGCCTAATTTTTAACCAAAGGTCTCTACGTTGTGCTCGCGGGACCTCAATGACAAAAACAACAACCGGGCGGAGCGCTACCCATGCACCTGCCCGTGGTGAAGGGAGAATTACAATGTCTGCAGCGGTCGAACACCTGGACGAACGGCTTCAGGACGGCAGTGAGCTACTTGAAGAAATCATGCCTTCGGCCATCACCCTGGCCATGATGCTTCGCCAGCGAACCATGGCTGCGTGGATGCGAACCGAATTTGACGGCTACGGCGACCCCGCGGCACTTCCCCCCTACCGACGGGATATTCCCGGCCACATCGTAGCCCGCTCTCCTCAGTATGGCTGGATCCCGGCACCGGTTGACGACCAGCAGAAGGAGGATTTCGGACACCGGGACATGATGGAAGGCCTGAAATCCCTGGAGAAAACGTGCCTCAGCTGCAAGAAAGGAACCGGTAACCGCATCGTCTTCGACAAAGAGGAAATGGCCACCCTGCAATCCCAGATCAACCTCAGCGCCGAGCTGGCTATCACCATCAGCAGAGACAGCTACTGCAAACTGCTACGGGTACTCCGCAGTGCACTGTACCTCTGGTGCCAGGAGCTGATAGAAACCGGCATTGGCGGTGACCACAATTCCTACAGCCAGGACGAACGCAAGAAGGTTGCCCATCTGGATGATCCCGAGCGATTCTGGCGCAAAGCCCTGCAAAGCAACGTCGACCTGCCGGTTCCGGATGTGCGGGAGGCGGGCTTCTTCGAGCGCGTCTTCGGTCGGGCCGGCTGAACCGCTCACCGGTCAGTGAGCTTGATTTCAATACGGCGGTTCCGCTGCAACGCTTCGATGGAACTGCCCTCGTCGACCGGGAAGAACTCACCAAAACCGGCAGCTACCATGCGGCTCTGAGGGACGCCCTCCGAGGCAAGGTAGCGCACCACGGCCACCGCCCTGGCGGTGGACAGCTCCCAGTTGGAGGGGAATTCTTCGGTGTTGATGGGAAGCCGGTCAGTATGGCCATCAATCCGCAGAATCCAGTCAATATCGTCGGGAATGGCGGAAGAGACATCCAGCAGTACTTCTGCCAGTTTATCCAGTTCCCGCTGGCCTTCAGCTCCCAGGCTGGCTGAGCCGGAGGCAAAAAGCAGCTCGGAAGGCAGCAGGAAACGATCTCCGACGATGCGTATGTTCTCGTTATCCTGAAGAATGTCCCGTAACCGGCCGAAAAACTCGGACTGATAACGCTCAAGCTGGTTGACCCGCTCTGCCAGCAGGGTATTGAGACGTTTACCCACCTTTTCCAGTTCAGCCTGTTTTTCAGCGGTAAGGTCTTCCTGCAGCCGCAGTGCCGCCGAGATACGGCTCAGCTGGTCCTGCAAGGCGGCAATCTGATTTGACAGCTGCTGGATGATTGCACGCTGGGAGGCAGTCAGCTGTTCTTCATCATCCAGTTCCGCTTCAGCACTTGCTACTGCCTGTTGCAGGTCCTCTACCCGCGTGGCCTGGGCCTCGGCATTGTATTGCTGCGCCAACCGTTCTGCCTTTTCCTCCTCGAGATCTGCGCGCAGCCTGTCATTCAGTGCAAGGCTTTCACTGAAACGGTTCTGTACCGCCGACATTTCTTCTTCCAGCGCCGCTGTCTGCTCCCGCTCCAACCCCAGAAGCTGGGAAATCTCCTCCAGCCGGCTGTTCAGTCTGGCCAGTTCGGAGTCGCGGTCCGACAGGGTTTGTGAAAGGTACAGCTGGCTGACCACATAGATCAGCAACATGAAAATAATCAGCATCAGCAATGCCGACAGGGCATCCACGTAGCCCGGCCATACGTTGATGGTGCTGCGGGTGCGACGTCGGGAACCGATCATGGCGATGGCCTGTTATTGCGGTGTATCGTCAACCCGGTCCACCAGGTTGGTTACGCCGGTCAGCCATTCTTCCAGGCCGTCGTAAAAGCGATTCTGGGCGTGCCCGGCCTGAATATCCAGAAAGCCGAGAATGAGGGAGCCGCCAAGCCCGAGCAGTGAAGAGCTGAACGCCGTCCCCATGCCCTCCAGCGGTTTCAGAAGGCCCGACTGGAGCCCGGCGAAGACTTCACCGAAGTCCTCCTGCCCCATATCAAGGTTCACGATCACCTCTCCTACCGAATTGATGGTGCCCAGCAGGCCCCAGAAGGTACCCAGCAGGCCCAGGAAAATCAGCAGGCTGATGAAGTAACGGGTAATTTCACGCTGTTCGTCCATCCGGCTGTGGATGGCATCCAGTACCGTGCGCAGCGACATGGTAGAAAGGGTAAAGCGATCGCGCTTGGAGTCATCATCAAGCTGGCGGGCCAGCGGCTTCAGCAACCGGGGCTCCTGCAACACGGAAAGTCCGGCATGGCCGGTCCGGAACTGCGCCACCCAGCGCAACTCCGGGAACAACACGAAGACCTGGCGATAGGTAATGGCGATACCGACCAACAGCACACAGACGATGAGCAGGTTGAAGACCCAGTTTGCCATGAACGCAGTCTGCAGCGGCTTGTAAATCAACGCACAGACCACCACGACTACCGCCAGGAAAAGCGTCATCCAGAAAAGGGTATGCTTGGGATTGCTCATTAACGTCACCGGTTTTATCGGGAAACACGTTAAAAGCTAGCACAAGCCCCGGCCCCCTGCTGAACTTAAGCCGGTTCTGACGGGTTACGTCTTTGTTACCCCGGGATTTCAGGGCTGATAACGACTGATAATTCGGTCCAGCGCGCCACTCTCACGGGCTTCATCCAACCCCTGCTGCAGGTCTTCCACAATCCCGGGGTCGGTTTTATTGCTGACCGCCAGGTACATCGGCGTCTCCCGGAAGACCAGAACCGGTTTCAGGCCGGTAATACCATGCTCTTCTTCGGCCACCAGCGGGCCTACCAGCCCATCGGTTACCCAGAGGTCAGCCTGGCCCAGTGTCAGCCTGCGCGGGTTCTGCTCACCAGACACGCTCATGATCACCTCAAACCCTTCGCTTACCAGGTAATCCGACATCACATCTCCCTTGTAGCCGGCAATCTTGTACTGCTTGGCGTCCTCAAGGGTTTCGATTTCGATATCGGAGTCCGGAGCGGCGAACAGCGTCCACTTGATAGGAGCAAGTGGGCCCACCCACTGGAATTCATCTTCCCGTTCATCCGTCCGGGCTGTGCAGAACAGGCCGTGGTTTTGACGCCCCTGAACCCAGCTATAAGCAAGGCTCCAGTCGCGCATTTTCATGATGTAGTCGTAATCGACCCGCGCCATCATTTCCTTGACCATCCCAGTGCAGATCCCGGTGATATCCTCAGCGCTGTGGGCGAAGCCTTCTCCGGTGGTCGACGTGTTGTAGGGAGGGTAGTTCTCGGTAAAGATATAGAGTTTGTCGTCGGCGAGCGCAGTCGGCATCAGTGCCAGCAATAACAGGCCTTGAACAACACGTTTGACAGGTGTCAGGGGGGCTGGAACTCCGGTGCCTGATCTGGCTGGCATTCTCATATCCTCGTAGCAATGGGTCGTTATTGGTCATACATGTATGCAAATACTACATTCTGGCATTTAAGGCTAATTGCTTTGATCATTTATGCCAATACGACCATCATTGCGGTTCTGACTCAAAATTTCAGTGACAAAACGTATCTTTGTTGTTCCCTATCTTAATGAGCCGCGGTCACGAACCATCGTTGCAACTCTGAGAGCACAGCCTCGGGTGCTTCTTCCGGCAGAAAATGCCCACAGTCCAGCAGCCTGCCCTCCACGTTATCGGCGTAGTCCCGCCACACGCCCATTACGTCGTAGGTGCGGTGAACAAACCCCCGCTTGCCCCACAGCACCAGCAACGGGCACTCCAGCTTGCGATCACGATCGCGCTCGTCATGGTCAAGATCAATGGTAGCGGCAGCCCGGTAATCCTCACAAGAGGCATGAATCACCTGCGGGTCACGGAAGCAGCGCAGGTATTCGGCAACCGCAGCCGGGTCGAAACTGGCCTCCGGGCCACTCCAGCGATGGAGTTTTTCCTGCAGGAAGTAATCAGGATCAGCGCCAATCATGTGCTCGGGCAATCCACCAGGCTGAATCAGGAAAAACCAGTGATAATAGCCCGTGGCAAAGTTCTGGTCGGTGTGTCTGAACATGTGCAGGGTGGGCGCAATGTCCATCACACAAACACGGGATACGCGCTCCGGATAGTCAAGTGCCATGCGGAGAGCCACCCGCGCGCCCCTGTCGTGGCCAGCCACGGCAAACTGCTGGTAACCCAGGTCTGCCATCACCTCGACCATGTCCCGGGCCATTTCCCGTTTCGAATAGGCTTCATGCCGGGTATCGGACGGTGGCTTTGAACTGTCTCCATAGCCTCGCAGGTCAGGGCAGATTACGTGAAAGCTGCGCGCCAGTTCCGGCGCCACCAGGTGCCACATCGCATGGGTCTGGGGATAACCGTGCAGCAGGAGCAACGGCGGCCCCTTGCCACCATGGACGAGGTGAATTCCGGCACCAGACGTTGTGATACGCTCGTTTCTGAACCCGGCACCCATGCCCATCCTGCACCTCCGCCATTTGCCCTTCGTTCGTGTAGTGGATAGTGTAGCCCACCACCATTTTGGCGGTTATCTTAGACATTGGTTTCGTTGCATCTTGCTGCAAGCCGCTTTTAAGGCCACTATCGTAACCCTCCATATTTGCGAAAACGAAAAGGCACCGCATGTTTCTCGAACGCTACCATTCAATCCAGGACGGACACGTGCTGATCAGCGCGACCCAGGCCAGCCGATTTGCCAAGGAAGTGGCAGGGGATTTCAACCCGATTCAT
>JAWWAM010000174.1:0-6089 GCA_033721715.1 Marinobacter sp. | reverse complement strand
TTTTGCCAGTCATCTTTCATGTCCCGGGAAACCTTGGCATAGCCATACCCGGGCAGGTCCACCAAGCGGCAATGTTCCCGGTTGAGGGAGAAGAAGTTGATCAGGCGCGTGCGCCCCGGGGTTTTACTGGTGCGGGCCAGTTTGCCGTTGGTGGTGATGCAATTGATCGCGCTGGATTTGCCCGCGTTCGAGCGCCCGGCAAAGGCGACTTCAGCGCCATGGTCCGGTGGACATTCTTCCAGGCGCGAGGCGCTGGTCAGAAAGCGGGCGCTGTTAAAAGAGATGCTTTTTTGAGTCAGATCAGATGACACGGGTGTTGATATTCCTATTGGATTTCAGTTGTCAGGGATTAATGTATAATGCTACACCAAATCCGGGCAGCACGCTTCGCGTTGCTGCTGATCAGCCCCGGTTTGTGCCTTCCAGGCCAGTGCCTGCCGGCTGCATAACGAAGAAAACTTTTGGATGAGAGAAGCGGAGCGAGCATGAAGAAACTGATCGCAGGAGTTGTTCTCGGTGTTGGCCTCACAGCGATGGCTCACGGGGCAGGAGATCCTGAAGCAGGCGAAGCAAATGCAGCGGTGTGTGCAGGGTGTCATGGGGAAGGCGGAGCAAAGCCGGTCATGGCAGTGTATCCGAAGCTTTCCGGCGTTGGCGAAAAATACCTTTACCAGCAGTTGGTATTGATCAAGGACAAGGAGCGCGAAATTCCAGAGATGACAGGTATGCTGGATAGCATGTCCGACCAGGATCTCCAGGACCTTGCTGCCTACTTCAATGAGCAGGACATTACAGTTGCACAGGCCAACCCTGACCTGGTGGATGAAGGCCAGGCGCTCTACCGTGGTGGCAATATGGCTTCGGGTGTTCCCTCCTGCGCCGGGTGTCATAACCCGCGGGGCACGGGTAACGAGCCGGCGGGCTATCCCAGACTGAGCGGCCAGACTGCTGACTACGTTGAAAAGCAGCTCAAGGCCTACCGTGACGGCGACCGCGACGGCGGCCGCAATGCTTCGGTCATGATGGACGTTGCTGCCAAATTGACCGATTCCGAGATCGAAGCAGTGGCCAATTACGTTTCCGGTCTCAACTGATCTATTCCGGTCACGCTGAAACCCCGCTCTGGCGGGGTTTTTTGTTGGTTGCCGCTCTTTAATCCCGCCCTTGTGGAACTTTTCGGGTCTGCTGGGTCATAATCCTCTCAAATCGTCCAACTTGAAAACCGGAGATAATAAATGATCGGAATAGTCCGGAACGCCGCATTATTCATCCTGGCCATGTTTTTCGTAGCCCAGGCAAGTGCCGCCACCTGGGAAGAGGGGCAGCATTATCAGAAACTGGATAACCCGGTCAGAACTGCCAGTGATAGTGGTGTCGAGGTGGCTGAAGTGTTCTGGTATGGCTGTCCTCACTGCTATACCTTCAAGCCCCTGGTCGAAAAGTGGGTTGAGAGCAGCCCGGAGTACGTCAATTACGTGAACATCCCTGCTGCCCTGGGCAGCTCGTGGGAGCCTCACGCCAAGGCTTTTTACGCCTTGCAGACGATGGGGGAGCTGGACAAGGTACATGATGCCCTGTTTGAGGCACTTGCAGGAGAGCGCCGCCCGCTGAACTCAGGTGAAGCCCTGGCGGACTTCGTGGCAAATCACGGTGTGGATGGCGAAGAATTTCTCAAGAACTACAATAGCTTTGGTGTGAATGCAAAAATGCAGCAGGCCCAGGCCAAGATTCGGGGCGCGCGCGTTACCGGTACACCGACTATGATTGTTAATGGCAAGTATCGTATCACTGCCTCAATGGCCGGTGGCCATGAAGAGGTGCTGGAGGTTGTTGACTACCTGGTTGAGAAGGAACGTGAAGGCCAGGACCAGTAATTGTCAGGGCCCGGTTACGATACGTTAGCCGGGCCGTGTCTTCAGTCAGAGCTGCCATCACATGTATAACCGTATTCGCAAGCAGCTGAATGGTATTCTCAAGCCAACGAATGGGCCTCGCGGGACCTGTTCGGGTGACGCCCATGTTCCGGAATTTGAGCCTCACCGCCATATCCGCCTGCTGACGTTCAACATCCAGGTCGGCATCAATACGTCTTCTTATCGCCACTACGTCACCCGTAGCTGGCAGCACTTTCTTCCTCATGGCAAACGCATCCAGAATCTCGATCGTATTGCCACATTGCTCAGTAACTACGACGTGGTCGCACTGCAGGAATGCGATGGAGGCAGCCTGCGCAGCGGTTACATCAACCAGGTGCAGTACCTGGCAGAAGCGTCGGGCATTCCTTACTGGCATCAGCAGCTCAATCGCAACCTGGGGCAACTGGCACAGCACAGCAATGGCTTGCTCAGCCGCTACCGGCCGCTGGATGTTACCGAGCACCGTTTGCCGGGACTGATACCGGGCCGCGGCGCCATTGTAGCGCGTTATGGGGTAGAGGAAGATCCCCTGGTGCTGGTAATGATGCACCTGTCTCTCAGCAAGTCGGCCCAGCAGCGTCAACTGGCTTACATTCAGGAGTTGATTGCCGATTATCAGCACGTGGTTCTGATGGGTGATCTCAACAATCATGCGGAGGAACTGCTCAGCAACACTCCTCTGAAGCATTCCAATCTGGTTCCCCTGCCGGATACCGCCCACAGCTTTCCCAGCTGGCGCCCCGAGCGCGCGCTGGATCATATTCTGGTAAGCCCGAGCCTGGAGATACGGCGCTCGGAGGTTGTCAGCTATCCGGTATCGGATCATCTGCCGATTGCCATGGATATCAAGCTGCCCCACGGCTATCTGGAAACGTTCTAGACACAAAAAAACCCGGCCTTGGCCGGGTTTCTTGCGGTCACCATGATCTTACTTGATCTTGGCTTCCTTATACGCAACGTGCTTGCGGACAACCGGATCGTATTTTTTGATCTCGATTTTTTCCGGGGTGTTACGCTTGTTCTTGTTGGTCGTGTAGAAGTGACCAGTACCTGCTGATGAAACCAGCTTGATTTTCTCGCGCATGATGCGGCTCCTTAAAATTTCTCGCCGCGGGCACGAAGATCGGCCAGCACAGCGTCAATGCCTTTTTTATCGATAACACGCATACCCTTGGTAGATACGCGCAGCTTAACGAAGCGCTTCTCTGATTCAACCCAGAAACGATGGTTCTGCAGGTTGGGCAGAAAACGACGACGTGAGTGGTTCATCGCGTGAGAAACATTGTTACCGGTGACCGGTCGCTTACCGGTAACCTGACAGACTCTGGACATACTTGCCTCCGACCTGAGCTTTGGTCCTGAAAATGCGTATTTAATTCGTTTAATTGCGTCTCTGGTCGCTACCTGCGCCGCAAAATTGCACGCTGCCCGCCAGACGCCGCCAGTAAAGGGACGCTTTTATACCAGAACCGGCGCTCCAACGCAAAAAATTGTTGGGAATTTGGCCAGTTTCCCGGTGAAATCCCGGCCGGCTTACATCAGCCCCCGTTCAGCCAGGGATATTACCTCACCATGGCCGACAACCATATGGTCAAGAACCCTGATATCCACCAGCCCCAGCGCTTCTTTCAGGCGTCGGGTCAGGGATATGTCGGCCTGACTGGGCTCTGCCACCCCGGAAGGGTGATTGTGGGCAAATATTACGGCCGCCGCATTGTACTCCAGGGCCTGCCTGACCACCTCCCTGGGATAGACGGCCGCACCGTCTATAGTGCCCCGGAACAGTTCCCGGTACTGGATTACCCGGTGACGATTGTCGAGGAACAGTCCCGAAAAGACCTCATGGGGATAGGTGCCGAGCCGGCTGCATAAAAAGCGGCGGGTGTCTTCCGGTGAGCGAAGCGGGTCACCCTGGCGCAGAGGTTCATCCATTACCCGACGGGCCATTTCCATGGCTGCCTGTACCTGGGCGTATTTTGCCGTTCCCAGGCCCTTTATCTCACAGAACTGCCGCCTGGAGGCGGTCATCAGTCCGCGCAGGCCGCCGAAGTTCTCGGTCAGGTGACGGGCCAATGCCATAACGGGCATGCCCTGCGTGCCGGTGCGGAGGAAAATTGCCAGTAGTTCTGCATCGGACAGACTTCCGGCACCGTGGGCCAGCAGTCGTTCCCGCGGCCGTTCGTCGCATGGCCAATCGGTATCGGGCATGAGTTGAATCCTTTCTGTTGTGGTTTGCGCTTCCTGCGCTTGCGCCATCGGCAGAATTCTAACACGCCGGACAGGCTGCCGGCAGCGCTCCGTCATGGTATCTTATAAGCCTTTCATTTTGTGATGGATACGGAGCCGTTATGGCCGCTAAGCGAATCCTGTTGGGCGTGACCGGCGGTATTGCCGCCTATAAGACTGCTGAACTGGTCCGGCTACTGAAAAAATCCGGCCATGAAGTCCGGGTGGTGATGACGCGGGGAGCCGAAGCTTTTGTTACACCGCTTACCTTCCAGGCGCTCAGTGGCGAGCCGGTCCGGACGTCATTGCTGGACCCGGAAGCTGAGTCCGGCATGGGGCATATCGAACTGGCGAAATGGGCGGATCAGGTAGTAGTTGCGCCTGCCTCAGCCGACTTCATTGCCCGCCTGGCCCAGGGGATGGCGGATGATTTGCTGACGACGCTGTGTTGCGCCACAGAGGCACCGATCGCGATAGCTCCGGCGATGAATCAGGCAATGTGGAGTAACCGCCGCACGCAGCGCAACATCGCCTTGCTGGAATCTGATCCACAGGTCAGCCTCTGGGGCCCGGATCAGGGCTCGCAGGCCTGTGGTGATGTAGGACCGGGCAGAATGCTTGAGGCGATGGCGCTACATGACCTGATTGCCGGTGCTGCCCTGGGTCCGCTCTCGGGCAGGCGCGTGGTTGTTACGGCCGGCCCGACCCGTGAACCTATCGATCCGGTGCGTTATATCAGCAATCACAGCTCCGGCAAGATGGGTTATGCCCTTGCTGAGGCTGCCCGAGCGGCTGGTGCGCAGGTGACCCTGGTCAGCGGGCCGGTTTCCCTCGCCGCTCCTGCCGGCATAGAGGTTCGCGGGGTAACGACTGCCCAGGAAATGCTCGACGAGGCTGGGAGGGCGGTCGACGAGGGCTGCGACCTGTTTATTGCGACAGCGGCAGTGGCGGACTATCGCCCAGACGCCTGCGCCGGTGACAAGATCAAGAAATCGAACGAAAATATGAGCCTGTCCCTGGTGCGTAACCCTGACACCCTCGCTACCATAGCTGCCCGGGACGATGCTCCGTTCACCGTTGGCTTTGCCGCGGAAACTCGCGATGTTGAGCACTACGCCCTCGACAAACTGACACGGAAAAAGCTCAATATGATCGTGGCCAATGACGTCTCGGCGCCAGGGCTGGGGTTCAACAGCGACAATAACGCTGTCACCGTGTTCTGGCCCGAGGGCCGGGAGTCCATAGGGCCTGACTCCAAGGCGATCCTTGCGCAACGGCTGATTGCCCTGATTGCAGATCAACTCACCGAAAAGGCTGGCCCCGCCGGCGCTTTCTGACAAGGAAAATCGATGACCCGAAAAACGTTTCAGGTACGCATTCTCGATGACCGGATTGGCAATACAGTGCCTTTTCCCCAATACGCAACAGAAGGCTCGGCTGGTCTTGATCTGCGTGCCTGCCTTGATGCGCCTCTTACCCTGAAACCGGGGCAGACCGAACTGATAAAAACCGGCCTTTCCATACACATTGCAGACCCGTCTCTGGCGGCAATGATTCTTCCCCGGAGCGGGCTGGGACACAAGCATGGCATCGTACTGGGCAATCTGGTGGGGCTGATTGACTCCGACTATCAGGGCGAGCTGATGGTGTCCTGCTGGAATCGCGGGCAAACCGAATTCAGCGTTGAGGTAGGCGAACGCATTGCCCAATTGGTGCTGGTGCCTGTGGTGCAGGCAGACTTTGAAGTGGTGTCTGTTTTCGACGCCAGCCAGCGCGGGGATGGTGGGTTCGGTTCAACAGGAACCCACTGAGCTTGCACGCGCAGAACCGTATTCAGGGGCTATACTTCCCTGATAAATGAAGAATCCGGGCGAAAATAACACCAGCAGGATGGACTATGAAGCTTGGCAAAAAGAAGAACTCTGACGAGGCCGCACCTGAGAAGAA
>JAWWAM010000173.1:0-6102 GCA_033721715.1 Marinobacter sp. | reverse complement strand
GTCACCAAACCGGACGGCAGCACCTGGCACTACGAATACGACGCCTTCGGCCGCCGCATCGCCAAAACCAACGGCCTGACCCGCACCGAATTCCTCTGGCAGGGCGACCGCCTGATCGCCGAGGAAACCGGCGACCAGTACCGCACCTACATCTATGAACCAGACACCTTCAAGCCCCTGGCTCTGTTAGATGGCTACGGTCCGGAACAGGCAAACATCTATTACTACCACCTGGACCACCTGGGCACACCCCAGGAACTGACCAACGCCCAGGGCGACCTGGTCTGGTCAGTGACTTACCGCGCCTACGGCAACGTCGTCCGCGCCCTGGTCAACGAAATCGACAACCCGATCCGCTTCCAGGGCCAATACCACGACCCGGAAACGGGCCTGCATTACAACCGCCACCGGTACTATAATCCAAATATCGGCCGCTTCCTGACCCCGGACCCGATCGGGCTTGCGGGTGGGTTGAATAATTACCAGTATGTTCCGAATCCGACTGGGTGGGTGGATCCTTTGGGGTTGGCTTCGACACCCAAAAGTGGACCGGACAGCTCTCGTACAAATCCCATACAAACTTTTGATCCTCGAGAGGTAGCATTTTCTCAGAATACGGTCTCTTTCAATAAAATCGATAGAGCGACAGGTCAAACCTATACTTTTGATGATTTGGTTGAAAGCATGAAGTTAAATGGCTGGCAAGGGGATCCAGTTGATGTAGTCAGGATGCCTGATGGCGGCATTACTAGCATGGACAATACACGTATTTTGGCAGCTCGTCGGGCCGGTATAGATGTGCATGCAAGGGTCAGATCTCCTGCTGATGAGTTAACGCCTGGAGAGACTATGCGGTTCACTAGGACAAATAGCCCGGAACCAGCAACTTGGGGGGAGGCGATTCAGTATCGTATTGAAGGCCAGAAGGGAGAGTATTTTCGGGGAAGTTTTTGGCAAGTATTTCCTCGGGGCTCTCTATATGACCCCGAATTAAGCTATTAGTAATAATAGGAGCTGGTGGTATGTATTTTATTGAAGAAAGTGCTATTGGTAAGGAATTTTCGTACCCGGACGATTATGTAAACTTCGTTAATTCATGTTGTGAGCTCGAACCTCCTTGGTGGTTGCTAGGTAAACGTCCAAACTTTCCTGTGCGTTGTTTTAAAATACTAAATGAAGATTTGCGTAGTGAAAAAACTTTAATCCCTTTTGCTAAATCTGATGATAGTGGGGATATCGCCTGTTTTGACGGGGATGATAGAACTGGTCATCCAAAGATTTATTTTTACACTGGAGAGGATGATCTTGGAAATGTTATTTGGAGTAGTAGGTATTCTATTGATAGTTTTAGTGAGTTTTTGGCATCAATTGGTAGTTAGTGTAATTTAAAAAATATTACTCTAATGAATAATTATAGTCTTGATCAATTATTAAGTCAGCCTGAGACTCCTGAATGGTTCAACTATCCCGAAGAGTTTTTGCGGATAGTTGACCAAGGATTATTGGACTTTGATCCCTGGATTTTTTACAAGGCGACACCCTTCGCACTCGGTTTAGAGGTATAAAGGAGCGTTATCCGGAAAGACAGTTGGTACCATTTGCCCGTCGCGAGGACAACGATGATGTCGCTTGTTGGGAAAAGGGTAGAGCAGGTGTTGTTATTATCCATGACTTCTCCAGCCCTGGTTATGAACTCAAGCAGGAAATGGCTAGCTTTTGGGATTGGCTAAGAAGTGCTTTAGAAGCAACAATAGAGTACGAAGGTGGCTAAAAATCTCCTCTGTTATATAACCACAAAAAATTCTGGCGGAACATGGTCAGTAAGCCATACTTGGTTATCCGAAAGATAGAAGCTGTAGCCTTGTTTAAACATGTTTTCAGCATCGATTTTCAAGATAACGGGCTTGCCATACCGTTTGCCTACAGAGGTGGCAGTGTCGATATCTGTAGACAAATGGACGTGATGCCGTTGGCCTGGTCTTAACCCTTCTTGATTGATCGAATTTAAAAAGCGTGTAGCAGTGCCGTGAAACAGTTCTGCGGGAGGCTCACTCTGTATCAGCTTTAGATCAACTTCAACTGAGTGGCCTTGGTTAGCTCTTATTTTTTGCCCGTCATCTGAAATCTTAAACCGTTGTTTGCTACTAGTTTCAACAACTTTTTTTATCAGTGCCTCGGAAAGGACAATTTGAGATTTCGCTTTGTTAATTAGCTCCGAGATGGATGCCCAGCCATCAGGGTCTAAGAAAACTCCGATATCCTCGGGACAATGGCGAAGAATATAGCTGAGAAATTTACTGGTTCTTTCTAACTCGGACTTGGAAACCCTCATTGGCTCTTCTGTGCCCCTTTTCATATGTATTTGCAGCTCCAGGTTGAAGAAACGTGGCTAGAAACACTGTTTTGACTCGTAGATTCTTTCATTCTACACACCGCACCCTGCTCCCTTCATCATCTACCACCACCTACCGAGCCGCAAATCCGGAAGCGAGGTTGTAATCAGTTGCCAGATGCCGAAATGAGGCGGGTTATGAATAGCAGGGTAGCGCAAGAGTCGACCCCTAAATTCGGATCTTGTGTTTCTCAGAGGTATCAGCAAACAGGCCCATGAGATTCAAACCGAAGTGCAAAGGGGAGTGGGATCAAGCTGTTATAGCATCAAGATGCCACAACAACCGGTCCAGACACCGGGCTTTCACCGCCGGATGCACTTTGGCCTCGGGGTAACATCTCACCAGCTCGATATGGGAGATCGCCTCGGAAGCGGGGAAATCGACGTTTTCGATCAATTGTCCCTGATCATTCGACCAGACTCTGTTGCGGTCGGACTGCCTGTCGGAGCCCAGGGGATCTCCCTCGGCATAAACGTTCAGGCAGCGCTTTACGTTGGCAGGTAGTTTTCGCGGATTCGATCCCCAACGGGTGGGCACCAGCCGACCCAGCCCGCCAGCCGCAATGGTCACCAGTAGCGGAACCTCAATGTCTTGCCTGGCCAGTTCGCTGGCTACTTTGACCGCCTGGAAGCCACCCTGGCTGAAGCCAATCACCGCAATGGGGCGGCCAGCTTTGGCTGCCTTGGCAAGCTCGCTCGCGATCCGGCGGGCAGGATGGACATGTCCGTAAACCGTTGTGTCGTCGTACCCGCAAGCTTGCAGATACCTCGCCAGATGTTTTTCCATCAGCCCCCGGGCGAACAGGCCATGAATGGCGGCTATGCGCGGGCCCGAATGTTCCGGAGGGAGCGCCGGGTAGTCCGGTCCCTTATCTATTCCTGACACTGCGACTCCTCATCCTCAACAACCAGATACCGAACCGGCAACTCTGGTAGCGAGGAGTCAATCAACTCCTCCAGCCGGCCGGATTCGCGCAGCTTGCTCAAACCGTCATTAAACTCGTTTAAATACCGCTCGCTGTCTGGCACCCGCCGGGACAGAATCAGGTAAAGATAGTCTGACTGCAGCGGCGTGGAGTGGAACGTGATTGTGTCTTCGAGACCCAGTTTCTGCAACATTCTCATACCAACCGCTGGCTCCATAGGAAACAGGTCGATGCGGCCCGCGGCCAGCTTGCGGAAATTGGCTATGTCGGAGGTGGTCTTTTCTACATTGATGGTGCCGGCGGCCACGGCTTCCTCGAAGGTTTCCCCGTAGTTGTAGTCTTGTGTCAGGCCTACGCGATAGCTTTCCAGGTCTTCCACCTGGTCCCAGTCGAAGTCCATGCTGGTGCGGTGGAACAGGGTATAGTGGTGAGCCACGATGGGGTCGCTAAAATGGAAATGTTTGAGCATTTCCGGCCGGCACGTCCAGGCCACGGAGCCGTCCCAAAGGCCTCGCTGAGCCAGCATGAGAGAGCGGGACCAGGGGAAGAAACCGTAGGTTACAAGAGTGTCGTGTTTGGCGAAGGCGAGGGTCACTATGTGTGAGATCACCCCGAAGTGGGGTGGGTTGTATTCCATATATGGAGGCCAGTGGCCTGAGGTGAGGCGTATGACAGGTTCGCTGTTCTCGGCGCCAACGTTCAGGGCGGCAGTGCAGGTTATGGCGATGCCGAGTAACGCCCTTCGGAGTTGTTTCAACCACTGTTTGTGATTGCGCGGTCCTTGCAGAGACATCTTGCCATCCTGAGCGGGGAGATTAGGAACCTGATGCTCAAAGATTAGCATGCGCCCCATTCTTTACAACTGATAAGCATTCGCGGGTCTCAGCGAGTGTTACCCCTCAGCTTTTTCACCTTTTCCTCCAGTATTTCGGCATTTGCTTCTTCCCCAGACATCGGGTGCTCGGCCAGCAACTCGATCCGCGACCAGAACCGTCGGGGGAAATGCCTCAGGGCCGGCCCACCGCAGTGGCTGAAAAAGCTGCCCCACAGCCCTCGCAACGCCATGGGAACCACGGGCACGGGCCTGCGCTGCAGGATTACCTCAACTCCGCTGCGGAAGGTGGCCACTTCGCCATCGGTCGTCAGCCGACCTTCCGGAAAGATGCACACCACATTACCAGCAACCAGTTCTTCGTCAATGCGCTCAAAGGCGGCCTCATAAATCTCTGGCACCCGGTTTCGGGAGCCTATGGGAATGGTTTTGGCGAGCCGGAATATGGCGCCCAGTATCGGTGTTTTGAAAATCTGGTAGTCCATAACGAATCGCACGGGGCGCCTGATTGCGCCAGCGATGACCAGCGCGTCCATATAGGTGACATGGTTGCACACCAGCAGCACGGGCCCTTCTTCCGGTATTCGGTGCAGGTTCTCGTGGTGCACCCGATAGATGGTGTGGGAGAGCACCCAGACAATAAACCGGAGGGCGAATTCCGGTACCTGCTGGTACACAAACCCCGCCACCACCAGGTTCATAATCGACAGCACCAGGAAGAATTCGGGAATAGTGAGGCCGATGACGCCCAGCATCAGAATGCCCATAATGGCGCTGACCACCATGAACAGGGCGTTAAACACGTTCAGTGCGGCGATAACCCGGGCGCGGCGGTCTTCAGGGGTTTCCCGTTGTACAAATGCGTAAAGCGGTACGATGAAGAGACCACCGAAAAAGCCGATACCCAGCAAATCAATGGCTACCTGTCTGTGCTGGCTGTCGCTGACAATCATCCACCAGTCGGTGGGTACGGGGGTGGCGGGCATGTTGAAGTAAAGGTCAAGCCCGAACAGGCTGATTCCCAGCGAGCCAATAGGGACTATGCCCAACTCGATCCGGTGGCCGGAAAGCCGTTCACAGGCGACGGACCCCAGTGCAATCCCTATAGTGAAAATGGCCAGCAAAAGCGTGACAACGGTTTCGTCGCCCATGAGATCGGTCTGGGCAAAGCTGGGAAACTGGGTAAGGTAGGCGGCACCCAGGAACCAGAACCAGGAAATGGCCATAATGCACAGCAGTACGGAATGGTTCTCCGCTGCCAGTCGCATCAGGTGCCAGGTTTCCTGCAGGGGCCGAAGGCGTACCGTCATTTCCGGGCGGGTGGTGCCAGTAACCGGCACCTGCCGGGCGGCGAGATAGCCAACCACGGCCAGTGCCAGAACGCCGATAGCAGCAAGCTTCTCCGGCTGGTCGCTGCTCATCAGCAGGCCTGCCGCCAGGGTGCCCACAAGGATGGCCACGAACGTTCCCATCTCCACCAGGGCGTTGCCTCCCACCAGTTCGTCGTCGTGGAGCATCTGCGGCAAGATGGCGTACTTTACAGGGCCAAAGAACGCGGATTGCACGCCCATCAGGAACAGCAGTAACAGAAGAGCCTCGTACCACCCGGCCCAAAGCCCGGCGGCAGCCAGCGCCATGATGACAATTTCCGCCAGTTTGACCCAGCGAATCACCCGGGATTTTTCGTACTTGTCTGCCAGCTGGCCAGCGATTCCGGAGAACAGGAAAAAGGGCAGGATGAACAGGAAAGCGGCAATATTCACCACCACGTCAATGGGCAGCCCCATCAGGCCACCGGTGGCGTAGGTGATCAGTAACAACAGGCTGTTGCGAAACAGATTGTCGTTAAAGGCTCCTGAGAACTGTGTCAGGAAGAACGGCAGGAATCGTCGCTCGGAAAGCAGCCGGAACTGGCTGTGATCGTCCATGAGATGTGTCCATCGTCGGCGTGT
>JAWWAM010000172.1:0-6140 GCA_033721715.1 Marinobacter sp. | reverse complement strand
GATTCGGTAACCCAGGCCTTCGGTGGAGGCGATGGCTTCCGCGGCGATCAGGAACAGCCAGGCCGGGCCCAGGCTGAGGCGCACGGAGTCGATCAGGCGGGGTAGTACCTGAGGCAGCACCATGCGGGTAATGACCTGCCACGAGTTAGCGCCGAGAGTCTGGATCTTGATCAATTGCTCGCCTGGGAGCTCCCGCACTCGTTGAGCGACATCGCGCATCATGATCGGTGCCGTGCCGATCACAATCAGCATGACCTTGGAGAGCTCTCCAAGGCCGAATACGATAAACAGGATGGGTAATATCGCCAGGGGAGGAACCATGGAGAGCGCCGATACCAATGGCGCGAGGTTGGCCCGGATCAGTGGCAGTGCGCCATTCAGGATGCCGATCACCAATGCCAGAGACGCGGCGATAGTCACTCCGATGCCCAGGCGCTGCAGGCTGGCGGTTGTATCCTGCCACATCAGATAGTCACCGCTGCGCCGGTCTTCCTGAAAGGCCATGCGATCGACCGCCGCGGTCATCTGTTCCAGACCGGGCAACAGTTTGTCGTTGGGGTTCTCCGCCAGGCGCTCCTGGGACGCAAGGCTGTAGATCAGCATGATCAACAGAAAGGGCAGCAGGCCGAGCAGAGTGGCGGAAACCCGTCCTGGGTGGCGGTTGATCATTCGCATAGGTTGTCTCCTCTGGTCACACAACACGGCACGTTCATCGCGGGCAACAGCCTCCCTTGCGATTCAGTCTCCCGGGCTTTTGTCCCGCCGTGTAACCTCCCAGAGGTCGGTGACTCTCGGACCAGCCATCCGCGCACCTTATACATGCATGCCCGGACCGGAACCCTAGTCACCCATTTTGTCCGCTGTGTTCGCCGCGTGGTTTGCGGTGTTGCTGTGAACGGATCGGGGTTATTAAACTCGTCTGTCCGAATTAGTGCAGGTGGCGTGCCAGCTTCTTAAAACGGGCACCCTCGGGGCGATCCGGAGTGATCGGGTGCGAAACGACGCACCATTAATGTGCGTGGCAGGTGTGAGTGCACAGTCATGGGCCCTTCTTGCTGAGAAGCGATTGTGCAGCGCCAAGAATCTTCTGGTGACTCCGGGCCTCCCTCCCGGGGCCACCGGCAATATGCCCCCAATCAGAAGTCAGGGGGTCAAAGGTTGCTCCCGGCATTTGCCGGGCATCCTGCAGGGCATCCTCAACTGTGAAGTAGAGGTCGGTGCTGCCTGGCATCACCCGGGTCGGCATGGTGAGCGAAGCGAGTGCGGCCTGGTAGTCGCCCTCAAACATTGGGTTGTCACTGATGTCGCCACGCTGCCAAGTGCTCAGCGCCGACAGCAGGTTATTGGCATCCTGGCCCGAATGGTCATCCTCCCAGAAGCGCAACAGAGCCTCGATGGAATCGAATCCCAGGCATCGCCAGAGCTCACTGCGGAAGAACGCCTGGGAATAAGCCCAACCCGCGTATACCCGGCCAAATGCCCTGAGCCCACGCCGTGGTGGACTCTGGTAATGGCCTTCCTGGAAGTTCTGGTCGCAGGTGAGGGCGGCTTTAACACCCTCCAGGAAAACCCGGTTGTGGGGGGAGCAGCGGGCAGTGCAGCAGGTGGCCAGCACTCCCCGAACCTGCTCAGGAAAGAGGCAACCCCATTGCAGCGCCTGCATGCCGCCCATGGACCACCCCATCACCAGGGCAATGCCGGCGCCACCGAAGACTTCGTCCACGAGCAGCTTCTGCAGCATCACATTGTCGTAAAGAGTGATCGCAGGAAAACCGGGCCCGGCCTGTTGGCCATGGGTATTCGATGGAGATGAAGATTCCCCGGCCCCCAGCATTGAGGGAATGACAATGCAGTATTTGTCCGGATTCAGCGGGCTATCACTGCCAACCCAGGGATGATTGCCTGCGGCTGCACCACCATAGTACGTGGGCAGCAGGATGAGGTTGTCTTTTGGTGCATTCAACTTCCCGATCTGATGGTAATGCAGGCGAGCCGAGTTCAGTGTTGCCCCGCTGGAAAGGAGCAGGTCTCCTGCTTCAAAATCATCTTCAAACCATTGTTTATCAGTCATTTATAGTCCCCCTGCTCATGCCGTCCCCAGGCTCAGAAACCCCTGCTTTGAAATTATATATACACGCTGGCATGTATGTTGAATGACAAAGCTGTAGAAAGAAACGTGCCAGAAAAGAGGACTCAAGATGACTGACCTGACCAATACCCAGGCCCTGAAACAGAAGCTCGAAGATGCCGGCGTCAAGTACGCCATGGCCAGTTACGTGGATATTCATGGCATCAGCAAGGGCAAGTTTGTACCCGTTGCCCACCTCGGCCAGATGGTGGAAGGTTCCGAGTTATATACGGGTGCGGCCCTGGACGGCGTGCCCCAGGATATCTCCGACGACGAAGTGGCAGCGATGCCGGATGCCGGTGGCGTCGCCATCTGCCCCTGGAACCGAAAGCTCGCGTGGTTTCCTGGAAACCTCTACCTCAACGGAAAACCATTTGAAGCCTGTTCCCGTAATATTTTCCGTCGCCAACTGGATGCGGCTGCGGGCATGGGCTACCGCTTCAACCTTGGCATTGAAACGGAGTTCTTCCTGTTTCGTGAGACCGAGGATGGCGGTTTCGCCCCGCTGAGTGACCGCGACAACCTGGGCAAGCCCTGCTACGACCCACGCACTCTCATGGATAACCTGCCCATTGTGGATGAGTTGGTGGACGCCATGAATGAACTGGGGTGGGATGTCTATTCCTTCGACCACGAAGACGCCAACGGCCAGTTCGAAACCGACTTCAAGTACGCCGACGGCCTCACCATGGCGGACCGCCTGGTGTTCTTCCGCATGATGGCCAACGAAATTGCCCGCAAGCACGGCGCCTTTGCCAGCTTCATGCCCAAGCCATTTGGTGACCGAACCGGCAGCGGCGCCCACTACAATATGTCCCTGGCGGACATCAAGACTGGCAAGAACCTGTTCGAGCCCAACGGCGACGACCTGCACAACTGTGGCATCAGCAAGATCGCCTACCATTTTACCGCCGGAGTACTGAAGCACGGTGCTGCCATCAGCGCCGTGATCGCCCCCACGGTCAACAGCTACAAACGCCTGGTGCGTCAGGGCAGCATGTCCGGCTCCACGTGGGCGCCGGTGTTCATGTGCTACGGCTCCAACAATCGCACCAACATGATCCGTATCCCTAGCATGGGCGGGCGCATTGAATGCCGCGCGGCAGACATTGCCTGCAATCCCTACCTCGGCAGCGCCCTGATCCTGGCCGCTGGTCTGGAAGGCATTCGCGAAGGCCTCGACGCCGGTGCGCCCCATCACGAAAACATGTACAACTACAGCGACGCGGAAATTGCGGAGCAGGGGATTGAGTACCTGCCTCGTAACCTGGGTGAGGCAGTGGAAGCCTTCGAGGCAGATCCCTTGGCCAAGGAGGTGTTTGGCGAGGCGATGTTCAACAGTTTCGTGGAGTACAAGAAAGGCGAATGGGAGAGCTACCAGAACCATGTATCTGAATGGGAGGTGGAGCGGTATCTGAAGATGTTCTGACTTTTTGGGAGTGTTGTCCTGCTCGCGCTGTCGGGAGGGGCCGTTCTCAGGGGCACGCTGTAAATACGTCCCTGTACGCTTGACGAAAACATCCATGTTTTCGACATCCCCTGAGAACGGCCCCTCCCAACATCGCTACTCTGGTATTGCCTGAAACTGCCAATTGCGCTGGCATTGTTATTTCTTTCCGAGTAACGCCCAGAACTGTCGTTGGAAAAACGGTATTTCCTGTCTCAATGAAAACAGTTTCGGCGTAAAAAGCCAGGTCTGAGTGATGCCCATCAGGTAGGTATAACTCAATAAACCCAGGTCTTCCGGGTTTTCATTTGTTGTGATCAAGCCCTGGTTTACCGCCTGCTCAACCAGATCCTGAAACAACCCAATAACCGACTTCGTCAGCGCCCGCTCCCGCTTCAGGGTCCGGCTCATGGCATCCGTCAGCTCGGTCTTGTTCAGCAGAATCTCGAACGACTGTCGGTATTGCCTGTTATTAGCCAGCAATCCCAGCCATTGCTCGATAAACCGGTCCATTGCCTCAATCGGCGTCTCTCGCATACCTGCGCATTCGGCCACCAACGCCTCCAACGGTTCCTGGGAATAGGCGAGCACTGCTTCGTACAGGTCATCCTTGTTCTGAAAATGCCAGTAAATCGGCCCACGGCTACAACCCGCTTCTTTGGCAATACGGCTCAAGGTGGTGAGGGAATAGCCGTCCCGGCTGAACAGCTTTAGTGCTGCTTCCAATACCGTCTGGCGTGTTTTCTCAGCATCTTCCTTGGTACGACGCATTGGTAGAATTCTCTCCGGCTTGCACTTGCGTTCGGGGTTGGGGGCGGATGGTCTCTCCAAAACTGTACGGAGCCATGGATGGCGGAGTCCAAGCGTCACATGGATGTGCCGAAGGAGCGTGTTTTGGAGAGACCATCCGACCCCAACCATGCTCCCAAGCCAACAAAAAAGGGCACGAGTAATCGTGCCCTTAGCTGCCAATCAAGGCAAGCAATGACCAGATCTAGATTTCATCATCAGCGGCCATCTGCATGTAGCTGTCGTTAAACCGCAGCTTTAAGTTGCCCTCGTCGCCCATGATGGAACCATCCGGAAACTCGATGCCAACGAAGTCCGGGCTCATGGCGCCCTGGCCCAACAGTCCCTTATCGAATGAAAACTGACGAACACTGTCCATCGCCTCGCGGGCTTCCTCGCTGCGAATAAACTCAACCGAATTTTCCGGCTTCCAGAACATCTTCATACCTGCAAGCTGCGCCTCGTAACCGGCCTGATCGGTGCCGGACAGCTCGCCCAGAAACGCCCGTGCCTCATCGCCTTCTTCACTGTCGGAAGCCAGAATGCCCATTGTTTCATACCAGGCGCCCACAAGAGCCTTGCCCAGCTTCGGATTGTCTTTCAGCGTCTCGGTGTTAACCAGCGTCAGATCCTTGATGTGGCCCGGAATCTGGCTGGAATCGAACAGTGGAGTCGCACCCGGGTAGCTGGCTACTTCTGTCAGCAGGGGGTTCCAGGTGGCCACATGGCGAACATCGTCGGTTTGGAACGCCGACACCAGATCAGCATCGGAAATGTTCACCACGCTGATATCCCGCTCTTCCAGGCCAACGGTGTTGAGGGCGCGGACCAGCAGGTAGTGGGACACCGACAACTCAACCAGGTGGACGGTTTCTCCTTCCAACTCTTCAATGGATTTCGCATCCTTGGACACCAGACCGTCGTTAGCGTTGGAATAATCGCCCACGATCAGCGCGGTGGTATCCAGGCCTGACGCTGCCGGAATCGACAGGCCGTCCATGCTGGTGGCCACCACGCCATCAAACTGGCCGGCGGTGTATTGATTGATGGATTCGATGTAGTCGTTGACCTGCACGATATCCACCTCAATATCGTACTTGTCCGCCCACTTTTTCATGATTCCGAAGTCTTCAGCGTACTGCCAGGGCACCCAGCCGGCGTAGATGGTCCAGGCGATGCTGAAGGAATCTTTTTCCTCGGCGAGGGCGCCCATGGACAGGGAGGCGGTCAGCAAGCCGGCCGCCAGACGTTTGCTCAGGTCAGATGTTTTCATGGAGTCTCTCCTCGGGCCGTGCCCGTGTTGGTAGATCTGGTTTTTTGGTATCAGGATTGTTGGCAATCATTGGCTGAGCTCTTCCACGATCACCACCGGGGTGCCCGGGGAAACCGCTTGGCCCGCTTCCCGGCGCACATCCACCACGCGGCCGGTAACCGGGCTGAGAAGTTCTATTTCCATTTTCATGGACTCAATCACCGCCACCGGGCGCTGTGCCTCAATGGTGTCGCCGGGCTTCACCAGGCATTCCCAAAGGTTGCCTGCCACGTGGCTTTCCACTGCGTGCTGGCCGTCGGGTAAGTTGGCAATGTCATCTTCACCGGTGTCCTCGATGGGTGCTTCGGAACTGAAATTGATCTGGCCGGATTCGATCCAGCGTTGCAGCTCCTCGTCGAAGGCACGCTTGCGTTTGTCGGTGAAGGTCTGGATCTCGTCATTGTTTTCCGAAAGAAACCGCTCGTAGTCCTTCAGGTTGAAGCGGGTTTCCTCGACCTTGATCT
>JAWWAM010000171.1:0-6155 GCA_033721715.1 Marinobacter sp. | reverse complement strand
CGGGGCCCGTCGCAGCCTCGCGGTGTTCAATAATTACAGTCATCTGGAAGCGGAAGACCCCACCCTGGTGACTTTCCGATAACGAATTGAGGTGAAGAATGAGCAAGCAAGACCTGTTTGACCTGAGCGGCAAAGTGGCCCTGATCACCGGTGCCAGCCGCGGTATTGGCGAGAGTATCGCCCGCACCCTGGCCAATTATGGCGCCCACGTGATCGTCAGCAGCCGCAAGATTGATGGCTGCGAGGCCGTGGCCGGCAGCATCCGCGAGGGCGGTGGCAGTGCCGAGGCCCATGCCTGTCACATTGGTGAAATGGACCAGATTGAAGGCATCTGGCAGCACATTGAATCAAAGCACGGCAAGCTGGATATCCTGGTGAACAACGCCGCTGCCAACCCCTATTTCGGCCCCATTGAAGACACCGACCTGGGTGCCTATCACAAGACCGTGGACGTAAACATTCGCGGCTATT
Source organism: Marinobacter sp. (assembly GCA_033721715.1). Taxonomy (GTDB): domain Bacteria; phylum Pseudomonadota; class Gammaproteobacteria; order Pseudomonadales; family Oleiphilaceae; genus Marinobacter. The sequence continues at coordinate 5,684 of JAWWAM010000171.1, read as the reverse complement.
TCTTCATGTGTGCCCGTGGGGCGCAGATCATGAAGAAAAACGGAGGTGGCTCCATCATCAACGTGGCGTCTGTAAACGGGGTTAACCCGGGCCATTTCCAGGGTATCTATTCGGTGACCAAGGCGGCGGTTATCTCCATGACCAAATCCTTCGCCATGGAACTGGGCCAGCAGAATGTGCGGGTGAATGCCCTGTTGCCGGGGCTGACGGACACCAAGTTCGCCAGTGCACTGACCAGCAACGAAGCCATCAAGAAGCAGGCCATGGCCCACATTCCGATGAAGCGGGTGGCGGATCCGGACGAGATGGCAGGTACGGTTCTTTATCTGGCCTCGGACGCCTCCAGCTACACAACAGGTACCTGCATCAATGTGGACGGCGGCTATTTGACTATCTGACCTCAGCCGCTGTTACTCCCGGTATCCTCGCTGACACAGGCGAGGGTATCGAAGTCTCCCTTCAGTTCTGAAGCCCGCCCCAACAGATGATCAAGGTGGCGCTGATCCGCCTGTTGTAAAAGGTCTGTCATCAGCTCTGCTATGGCAGTCCGGCTGTCGGCCATCATCTGCTGATAACGTTCCCCACGGACTTCTTCATTATTGTCAATCAGGTAACCAATACGGTCGCTAAAACGGTCGCTGTCCCTCTCTTCCAGGGCATCCAGCAACGCCTCCTGCCAGTTGCGCCGGCCTTCCAGCCAGATTTCCGTCTGTTTACCCCGGGCTTCTGACCACCTGCTGACGGTTGTACGCTGACTGCCATTCAGTGGGCCCAGCCAGCGTTCGATCCGCTTTGTGGTGCGCTCAGCCCGGGCTGCCCGGGTCTGTTCCGGGTTATCCGCCAGAAGTTCGTCTTCCAGTTCCTGCTGGCTTTCCTTCATGTTCTCAGCCAGCTGGCGGACCTGCTCATCGGTCAGACTCGCCAGAAGCCGTGCAGCGGCAGGTTTGGCCCGATCCATCAGTGGCGGGAAGAAAGCAAACAGTTTCTCCTGATGCCAGGCGACCGTCGACTCATCAAGGTCGCCGGAACGTACGTCGCTTTTGAGCCGGGTAAGCCATTGGGAATATTGCGGCAGTTCGGTGCTGCAATGCCACTGGCGAAGGTTCCGTATGTCCCGTTCCAGGCGGGCTTCCTGCTCCGATGTCATGGGGATGTAGTCATCCACCCACCAGACAATGCCCCAGTCCGCGTAGCGGTATGCCAGCTTGGTTGAGCTGCACCCTGCCAGTATTAACAGGCTGAATAACGTAGTGAAGAGATAGCGCCCCATGAATTCCTGTCCCGGTAAGTACTGTCTGAACCATACGTTGAGTGATGGCTTTCAGATGGAGTTCATGAGCAAACACGTGAATTGTCAAATTTTGTGAATCTGATTTTGGCGCACACCCGTAAGTTGATTTTACGTACAGGTCAGGGAATGAATCTGTGCAGGTTCGAACCACTTCATCATCGGTAATCCTCATCACATCTGCATCGAAGGAGCAGAATAATGACAAGTAAGGTTGCATTACCAATAGTGGTCGCAGGCTCGATTGTGCTTGCGGGATGTTTTGATGGTTCAAGCAGTTCCTCCGACCCCGCGCCGATAACCGCGCAGGTGCGTGTGATTCATGGTGTTTCTGACGCGCCCGCGGTAAACGTGGGAATTGATGGCAATGTTGCCATTGCGGGGGCGGATTTCAAAGAAGCCGGGGTTCTCAACCCGGCTGTCGGGAGTTATTCCGTCACAGTAGACGGGCTGCTTCCGGGGGATGCGACCACGACGGTTATCGGGCCGGCCGATCTGACGTTTGAGGAGGGCCTCCAATACGACATCATTGCCTCCGGCAGTGTCGGTAACGATACGGTCGCACCCATTGTTCTCGCAGACGATGGTGAGCGAACCGATCCGGCATCCGTTCGGCTGCGGGTGGTTCACCTGTCGCCTTATGCTGAACAGGCTGCTGGTGGCCCCGTTGACGTTTACCTGACCCTGGCCTCTGACGGGGATGCCCTGCCAGTTGATCCCAACTTTACCTTCTCGTTCGGAGAAGATGTTGGGCCTCTGGAGGTGGGGGCAGAGACCTACCGTATCAGGGTCACACCGGAAAACAGTGATGTGGTGGTTTACGACAGTGGCGATGTTCCGTTGGCCTCCGGGGCGGATCTGCTGATCGGGGCGGTCGACAACACCGGAGCCAACCGCACGGATATGGGTGCCAGCCCGGTGAGCCTCATTGTCGCGAACGGAGGTGATGTCACGGAACTGTATAATGCTGGCCAACAGGCCGGGGTAAGGGCGGTTCATAATTCTGCTGATGCACCGGATGTGGATGTTCTGGTCGACAACAGCGTTGCCTTTGCAAGCCTTGCGTTCCCGGGGGTTGCGCCAGGCGCTTCACTGGATGCGTATGCGGAAGTGCCGGGTGGCAGCCGAAATCTCAGAGTCACGCCGGCGGGGGTCAACAGCAATGTATTGATAGAAGCGGATCTTGAGCTGGCCAACGGTCAGGGCTATACCGTAGTCGCTTTGAATCTCGCGTCGGAGCTGGAGGCTCTGGTGCTTGAGGACTCGGTTCGCGGTATTGCTACCCAGGCTACGGTCAGGGTGGTGCATGGCTCGACCCTTGCCGGGCCGGTGGACGTGTATCTGCTGCCTGAAGGCGAAACAAATGTGAACGTCGCTACGCCAGTGCTGTCGGACGTGCCATTCAAGGCCAACTCTGGATATCTGGCCGTTACGCCGGGCACCTATAATCTGGTGGTCACCGATAGCGGCGGTAATGTGGCGATTGGGCCGGCGCCGGTAAGTCTTGAAGCTGGCAACATTTATACCGCCATTGCCAGGGATACTTCAGCCCTTGATGGTGCAGACCTCATCTTACTGGATGATTTTGTACTGGCTGACTGATCCAGTATCGCATCTGACCACGTAGACACTGTGGACCATTCGAAGCGTTGATAATTAAGCCCCGGGTCATACCGGGGCTTTTTTTTCGCTTACAGGTTGGCTAAGGGCAATTACCGGGTCTCGATATCGCCCTCCTCATCGGAGATGACAATCTCCACCCGGCGGTTCTGCTGCCGTCCGCCAGAACTATCGTTACTCGCTACCGGGTACTCTTCGCCAAATCCTTTCGTTTCTACCCGGTCCCGGCTGATGCCCATGCTGACCAGGGCATCCCGAACCGCTTCAGCCCGGCGCTCCGACAGCTCCTGGTTATAGGAGGCTTCGCCGGTGCTGTCGGTGTAGCCTTCCACGCGCACCCGGCGCTCTTCATATTCCCGCATGAACTCCGCCAGTCGTTGAACGGTCGCTTCGCCTGAAGCTTTCAGCTCTGCCTGGTTGAGATCGAACAGAACGTCTCCGAGCGTCAGAACCATGCCCCGGTCAGTTTGCTCGGCCTGCATGGCTTCCATTTGCAACCGAAGCTCTTCCGCTTCCCGCCTGGCTTGCGCTGCTTTATTGGAGCTCATCTGCAATTCCAGCTCTCTGCGCCGTTCCTCTGCGGAATTGATCTGTTCCTGTAACGCAGCTCGTTTCCCCTGTTCGGCGGCAATTTGTGCGTGCCGATTGGCAAGGTAAGCGGCATGCTCAATCTTGATGATCTCTGCGCCTTCGTCCAGCAGGGATTCAGCGCGCGACAGCTCCTGCTGGGCACTCCTCAGGTGACGATCACCGCTGCGGGCCACGTTAGGGTCGTCCTTGATGTCCTCATAGGCAGCCCTTGCCTCATCGACTTTCTGATTGTCGTCGGGTGTACTGGCACAGCCGGCCATCAAGACAGAAAAGCTCACTGCCATGCCCAAAGTCATGTTGCGCTTGTTCATAACAATCTCCTTATTCCGCTGAGGCCTTACTGGCTTTCTTCGATTCGTTGGCGAAGAGCCTCAATGTTGCTATTGATCTCTTCGACGGCCTGCTGTGCCTTCGCGGTGTCTGCGCGGGCGCCGGCCAGTTCTGCATCGACGGTAGCCTTCTCAAGAAGGCGGGTAGCCTCCATATACTTCTCTGCTTCGATCAGTTCTTCCGCATCGGCTACCCTGTTCTGTGCCTGGTTCAGCAGTACTGGTTCGAAGTCCCTGGCATCCGAGGACACTGCCTGCTGGATGGCAGACTCGGCAGATTGCTTTTGCTCGTCCGGCCGCTCGACTGAACTGGCACAGCCACCTACAACGACAGCAATGCCAATAATGCCGGCAGCGCCTAATATCGAAGTATGCTTGTTCATGCATTATCTCCTTCCAGTGAGGGGCGAGGAGTGTGTGACCCGCCCACGTTCTCCATTCAGAATGTCATACTCCCGCTACGTTTAAGGTTAGCAGCTGGTTCAGGACCAGGCATGACGGTATGGAAATAAACTTCTACACCAGCCGTTGTATTGTTCTTTCACGGTTTCCCTGAAACTTGATACGTGTCACTTGATAAACGTCAGGTGTTTACTAGGGTTTTAGTTATATCCAACTGAAAGGAAGGTTTATGGATGACCAACCAGTTTCGTCCCAGGAGAACAGGCAAAAGTACGAACTCCGGCTGTTCGTTTTCCTGATCGTTTTTCTCTTTCCCATTCTTTCGGTCGCTGTGGTTGGCGGGTACGGCTTTATTGTCTGGATGTCCCAGATTCTGACGGGCCCCCCGGGGCCGCCAGGCTGAGGAGCAATCATGGCAGTATCCCTGGCTCGCCGTGCGTTTCTCCGGGGCGGTAAGCGCTCTGCGCCTGAGCGTCGGCCACCCTGGACCGGCAGCGATTTCGTGGACACCTGCGTACGTTGCGATAACTGCATCGACGCGTGCCCTGAAGGCATTCTCCGGAAAGGAGACGGCGGCTTCCCACAAATAGTTTTCGAGCATGATGGTTGCACCTTCTGCGAGGAATGTGTGCGGGCCTGTGATGAACCGGTTTTTGACCTGGCACGGGACGCCTTCCAGTGGGAAGCGGCCATTCGGGATAACTGTCTGGCGAAAGCCGGCATTCATTGCCAGAGCTGCCAGGATGCCTGTGAACCGGAGGCCATTTCATTTCGATACAGCGTTGGCCATGTGCCACGCCCGCACGTTGATACGGGCAGTTGCACAGGGTGTGGGGCCTGCGTTGCTGTTTGTCCGCAGGATGCCATTGATCTGATCGCACCGGAGGATGTGCGGCCGGATGACAAAACCGTAACCTTGAACAGGGGGGAAACCGATGCCTGAAACACTCACGGACGAGCTGCACATTGCCAGCTTTATCGTCCATTGCTGGCCAGATCATCTGGATGCCATCAAGGCGCAGGTCAACCAAACAGAGGGTCTGGAAACCGGTGCGGAATCGCCCGAAGGAAAACTGGTTGTCATTGCGGAAGGCCCGCACCAGCGCCAGCTTCTGGAAACCGTTGAACTGCTGGAGAGTCAGCCAGGCGTTCTGGAGTGCATTCTGGTCTATCACGAGCTGATGTCAGCGGCAGAAGCCAATCACGAAATGATTGATCTGAGCAAAACACAACAAATCTGATGACAGGGACCGAACCATGAACCTGACACGACGCGAATTCGCCAAGGCCAACGCGCTCGCCCTGGGTGCTTCAGCGGCGGGGCTGTCGATTCCCGCAGCGGCCAGTAACCTGATTACCAACGCAGAACTCACGGAGTTGAAGTGGAGCAAGGCGCCGTGTCGCTTCTGCGGAACCGGTTGCAGTGTGATGGTTGCCACCAAAAACAACCAGAT
>JAWWAM010000170.1:0-6189 GCA_033721715.1 Marinobacter sp. | reverse complement strand
CATAGGTTCCCTTGGAGTTTATGAAAAAACACAGGGCCGGGATTGTACAAAAAAGCCGGGACCAACGTCCCGGCTTTTTTAGGGAGAAGCGCTTAATCAGTTGTCGTAATCAACGCGATCCACCATCTTCACCGCGGCATTGCGGTTCTCGGCAATTTCCTGCAGGGACAGGTCATCCGGATTGATCTCGCCCCATTCGGCCACAATTCCGGAAGGCTTCACCTCCGGGTTGGCCGGGTATTCGGTGTTGGCTTCGGCGTAGATCCGCTGGGCCTTGGGCGTGGACAGGAACTCCATCAGGCGAATGGCGTTGTCACGGTTGGGGGCACTGTTGGTCAACGCGATACCGCTGATGTTGATGTGCGTGCCACGGCCGTCGGCGTTAGGGAAAACCAGGCGCACCGCTTCTGCCTGCTCACGCTGGTTCTCGTCGTTCAGCATGTTGCCGTAGTAGTAGCTGTTACCAATGGCAATGTCACATTCGCCGGCGTGGATGGCCTTGATCTGGTCACGGTCACCGCCTTGGGGCTTGCGTGCCAGGTTGTCTTTCAGGCCGGCCAGCCATTCTTCAGTCTGCTCTTCGCCGTGGTGGGCAATCATTGAGGAGAACAGGGCAATGTTATAAGGGTGCTTGCCGCTGCGGGTACAGATGCGATCGTTCCACTTTTCGTCGGCCAATTGCTCGTAGGTGGTGATTTCGCCTTCTTCAACCCGTTCTTTGGAAGCAAAGATCAGGCGGCCGCGGGTAGTCAGTGCAAACCACTTTCCGTCCGGATGGCGCAGGTTTTCCGGAATGTTTTTCTCAAGGGTGTCGTTTTCGACGCTTTGTACAAGATTACGCTCTACCAGCTCATTGATGCGGGAGATATCAACCGTCATCACCAGGTCGGCCGGGCTGTTACGTCCTTCGCGCTCCAGCCGCTCTGCCAGGCCCTTCTTGGCAAAAACCACGTTTGTTTCGATGCCAGTCTCTTCTTCAAAGGCGTTCAGGAGCGGTTCCAGCAGATAAGCCTGGCGGTAAGAGTAGATGTTGACCTCGCCATCAGCGCTGGCCTGCATGGGCAGGGCGCAGGCTGCTGCAATGGCGGTAGCGGCAAGTTTCAGGCGCATGTTGTACCTTCCTTTGATTCATCCGGTAAGCGGTGGTTTGCCGAACTGTATTGAGATTCAGCAATGTTTAAAAACAGCAACCATTCTCATTCCTGTTCAGGTGGGTGTCAATACACCGTTGTCATATTCCTTAAAAAATGGTGGTATGCTTCGGAAGACTATAAAAACTATGCAAAAAGTGGTGGGAACACAGACTATGGTTGGGAATGATCGCAGAATACACAATCGCACAGCGATGAGTGCGAAGGTCCGCGTGACTCATGAAGCATTGGGTGAGTTTGTGTTCTCGACCAGAGACATCTCCGATGGTGGTGTTTTTATCGTGGTTGATACCGAGCCATTCGAACCGACAATCGGTGACAAGGTGCAGGTTCAGGTGCAGGGCTTGCCGGTACCTGCGCCGGTGCTCGATATGGTAGTGGTGCGCAAGACCAATGATGGATTCGGCTTGCAGTTCGCAGACCAGTGATACGGATGTTATCAGTATGAAATACCCCGGTTTTTTTCCTTCCCTGCGACTCTGGCTCGCAGCCGTACCGCTGCTGCTGAGCGGTTGCGCATCCTATTACAGCCACTACGCTGTGTTTCCGGCTGAGAACTCGCAAGGGGAGGCCCGGCAGGTAAAACTCACCTGGCAGACGGCTGAATATCCTGAATGGTGGGTGGTCGACAACAAGTCCACACCTGTGACGGTTGAAACCCAGTGCAGCACCCGAAAGTGGCGACTCGTGGATAGCAGCCATGACGAGGCGAGCACGGCTGGTTGTGGTGGCGGCATTCGCGCCTGCGGTGCCAGCGGTGAAGATGTCCTGGCCGTCACCGGTGAACCTGCAGGGCCTGACACGCGCTGCATGGCTATCAATCCCTCAGACCCGGGTGCGTTGGTCACCGATATCGGGGCCTCCCTGGGGCTGCTCGTATCCTGCCAGCCGGTCAACACGGTACGTGGCAGTGGTGACGACAGCGAGAATACCGACTATATACGCGCCTCTTCTGTTCCCTACACCATCTATACCCGCAAGTCTCCCAGGGGAAGGCTCAGTACCCGGCCACCGGAGCTGGACGATGCCATCTGCGAGGACGACGAGTAGTTTTCTGACAATGTGTTTAATTGTGAGCATGGTCACATTGCTACACTTTGTTTCCCGTTGATAGTTTTCGTTACCCTTTGTGCCGTTCGGGTTACTCTGCACTACAAAATTGTAATGGACTCTTTCCCCGGGCCCGTCACAATGGTGATTCTCGATTCGTTCACGTGTAGAGGTGTCCCGTGGGAGTCCGTCAAAAGAAAATAGCTGTCCAGGATCTTGAAATCGGCATGTTTGTGTCTGATCTGGACCGCCCGTGGCACCAGACACCGTTCCCTATCCAGGGTTTCCATATCCGTTCCCAGGACGACATCCGTTCACTGGTTTCCTACTGCAAATGGGTTGTCATAGACGTAGCCGAATCCCGTGAAAGCATCGATCAGACTAAATCGGGCAGTCGCTTTGTCGCTGGCAAATCCCAGCGCAAGGCGAACCACCGTGAAGCCGTGCAGCTGCCGCCGCTGAGCATCAAGGATCCGGTCAGCTACGAAAATGTCACCACCATGAAGAAAGAGCTGAAGGTTTCCAGAAAGGTAATGATGGATGCCGAGGCTTCTCTTCAACGGGTTTTTCAAGCGGTTCAGGAAGGGGCCACACCCGATCTGCGGGACGTGGCTGCGGTTACCCGCCGGATGGTCGACAGCGCAGTTCGCAATCCGGATGCACTGCTGTGGCTCAGTCGCACGCGGCACCATGACGATTATACCTACCGGCACTCACTCAACACTGCCGTATGGGCACTGGTATGCGGCCGACAGCTTGGCCTGAATGAGGGCCTGCTGAACCATCTTGGCCTTGGCTGCCTGTTGTCGCAGATCGGTAAGCTGGAACTTCCGAAACAGATCCTCCGCAACGAGGGCAAGCTGGACGCCGACGATTTCGCGATTTATCGCAGTTATGTGGATAAAGGTGTAGCCAAACTGTCGGACACAGGCGTATCCCGTGCTGTTATCAGCGTTGTGCAGGGGCACCGGGAGCGCCACAACGGCTCTGGTTTCCCGGATGGTATCCGGGGCGACCGAATTCCGCTGCTTGCCAAGATTGCCGGGCTTGCGGAGTACTTTGAGACGCTGATCGGCCCCCGGGATTCAGGCGAGCCGATGACACCAGCCCGTGCCGTGAATCTGCTCTACGACATGCGCAACATCGAGTTCCAGGAAGATCTGGCAGAGCAGTTCATCCAGGCTATTGGTATCTATCCTACCGGCAGCCTGGTGGAACTGACCGATGGGCAGCGCGGTATTGTGGTTTCCCATACGCCGGAGCGTCGCTTGTGGCCAAAGGTGATGGTGATGACGGATCGCGCCCACCAGCCCCTGAAGTCTGCCCGGATTGTGGATCTTGCGAAGTATAACGAGGGTCGTAATGCTTACGAGGCACTGTCCATCGCCGAGTGCCTGCCACATGGCACAGAGGGACTGAACCCTGAGCACTATGACGTTACCGGCGCGGAGTCCCGCTGGAACCTGTCCCGTATCGTGGGCGCCTGAGGGCGCCCGCACGGCGGGTTATTCGATAACGACGCGCAGCTGTTTTTTCACCCAGCGATAGGTGTCTTCCGGGCGGAAGTTCACCAGCAGTTCTGATTCCCCTCCCGATTCCCCCGCCACAAAGTAATCTACTGAAGCTGCCTGCCAGTCAAAGGAGTGAACCACCAGGTCCTGCTCCCGGGTACTGACGGCTTCTATTTCGCCCAGCTGAGGTTCCCCCGCAATTTTCCGTACGCTGACGGTTTTGATGGTGGTGTCGGTTGCCGGCAGCGTTACCACGTGGTCGTTGAGGTAGTAACGGTTGGACAGTTGGGTGCTGATGGCGTCCAGCTCCCGGGTGAGGTAATTTCTTGCGTCGTCCACATCGGCGTCTTCCAGGCTGCGCACGGCGTTCATAATCCGGTCGCGCTTGTTCTCCAGATCTTCGCGGTACTCAACGTCTTCATCGCGCTCGTCTTCGTCTTCGGGCCGTTCGGGTGCGGCAGCGATTTCTTCGTCCGTTGGCGCTGGTTCGCACAGTTCGTTGTCTGCGGGGTAAAAACAGATACGGCTGAGCACTTTGTTGGCAGGCGAGGGGGTGTTTCCTGCTGCTTCGAATTCGTCCTTAGGTACGGTGAAATCGATTGGCTCGTCGAGCTCAGCCAGTGCAGTGTTCAATTGGTTTACCACACGAGTCCGGATATCAATGCCTTCTCCATCCGATATATTCAGCGACCAGTTCAGCGCGAGCAGGAACCGGGTCAGGTTGATCAGTGGTACATCCTGAAGGAGCTGCTGTTCGGTAATACGGTGGCTCTGAAGCCCTTCGTCGGTGGTGCCGGCTATTTGCAAGGCTGCCCGCAGGTCCGGGAAGAACTCGAGTGGCGTCACCACCGGCCGAACAGGTACGCCCGAGGCCAGCTCAAGGTCGCCGACTTTCAGGCTAAGGGTTTCACCCGGGTAATAACGATAGCGGCCCTCGCTGTCAGTGGTGCCGTTACGGCTGGCCGTGGTGTAGGACAGCCCGGAAATGCCGGCGGGCATGATCTGGCCTGTCTCGGAGTCGTCACCGCCACCACCACCGTCACTGTCCAGGCAGCCGGCCAGAAACAGGACAGAAACCAGAGGCAGTAAAGCAGACTTGAAGTGAGCGGATCTCATGGCAGCGCGTACATCCCCTGAGGTTTTTGGCCTGCGTGGCAGAGCCTTTGTAAATTGTTGTAACCGGCATTATAAGGACGCCGCTTCTGCCATATCGGGAAACCTGTCGCAGTTTGGGGTTTTTTGTAATTTCGGCCCGGCCAGGCACCGCCTACTTGAATTTCTCTGCCGGGGCCACAACTTATAGCTACCTGTTTTTTGTTCCTCTGGATTCATTATGACCAACGCACTGGAAATTGAAGGTCTGGTCAAGACCTATGGCGATGGCTTTCAGGCTCTCAAGGGTATAGATCTGCATGTGGCCGAAGGTGATTTCTTCGCGCTGCTGGGGCCTAACGGCGCAGGGAAGTCCACCACTCTGGGCATCGTCTGTTCACTGGTGAACAAGAGCGCTGGCAAGGTTCGTGTGTTTGGCTCCGACATCGACACCCATCTTTCGGACGCCAAGCTGAACCTGGGCGTTGTGCCCCAGGAGTTCAACTTCAACCAATTCGAGAAGGTGTTCGACATTGTCACCACCCAGGCGGGCTATTACGGCATTCCCCTAAAAAAGGCATCGGAATCCGCTGAGAAATATCTGCGTCAATTGGGGCTGTGGGACAAGCGCAACACCCCGGCCATGATGCTGTCTGGTGGCATGAAGCGGCGGCTGATGATTGCCCGGGCACTGGTGCATGAGCCAAAGCTGCTTATCCTGGATGAGCCCACCGCGGGTGTGGATATCGAGTTGCGCCGCTCCATGTGGACCTTCCTGGAGGAAATGAACCGGCAGGGCACCACCATTATTCTCACCACCCACTATCTTGAAGAGGCGGAAGCTCTTTGCCGCAACATCGCGATTATTGATCATGGCCGGATTTTACGGAACACCAGCAAGCGCGAGTTGCTGCAGCAGCTGAGTTCGGAAACCTTTGTGCTGGATACTGCAGAGCCCCTTGATAAAGCACCGGAGCTTGATGGTTTCTATAGCCACCTGGACGATGAGGGGGCCCTGGTGGTGGACGTGGACAAGGGGCAGAGCCTGAACGGCGTGTTCATTCAGCTTGAAGAGCAGGGTATTCGCGTGGTCAGCATGCGCACCAAAGCCAACCGGCTGGAGGAACTGTTCATTCGCATGGTGGAGGACAACAACACGCCTGCAGCGAAGCAGGGAGAAACCGCATGAGAACGGACGCGATGCTGACGGCCTATAAGACCATCGTGACCCGGGAAATCCGCCGGTTCATGCGCATTTGGCCGCAAACCCTGCTGCCGCCGGCGGTTACCATGACGCTGTACTTCATTATCTTCGGTAACCTCATTGGCTCCCGTATCGGGGTAATGGGCGGCTTCGACTATATGTCCTTTATTGTTCCTGGCCT
>JAWWAM010000169.1:0-6200 GCA_033721715.1 Marinobacter sp. | reverse complement strand
TGAATCAGTATCTCGAACGCGAGTGGCTCGCCGGTTTCCAGGTTCACCATGGCACCTTCTTTTACCGCGTATCCGGCCTCGCGAAGTATCGTAAGGGCAGTACGCAGGTTTTCACGCAGGCCGCCTTCACCGGCAGTGGAGGGAGGTTGGTATTCTTCGGTGAAAACATCCTCGGGCAACTGATCGCGGTAGGGTTCCAGAATTTCCAGTTCCCGCCCTTCGGGCAGGCCAGACGAGGCCAGTTCACTGTTCTCGAAGTAGCTGGCAGTGCGGCTGTACTGCCCATAGAAGAGGTTTTTGTTGGCCCATTCAAAGTCGAATGCGTAGGCCAGCGCTTCGCGCACTTTCGGATTGCTGAAAACGTCGCGCCGGGTGTTCATGGCAAACGCCTGCATTCCGGCGGGGCGGCCATGCTCGACGGCTTCGGTTTTGGCTTTGCCGGAGTCGAACTGGTTGCCCTTGTAGGCAGTTGCCCAGTTTTTGGCGGACGATTCCACGCGGAAGTCAAAGTTGCCGGCCCGGAACGATTCGAGGGCGACGGTGTCGTCGGAATAGTAGTCGTATCGGATTCTATCGAAATTGAACTTACCTTTGCGGACGCCGAGTTCCGCTGCCCAGTAATCCTTGACCCGCTCGAAGGTAATTGAGCGGCCAGCCTCGAAATTGCCGATTCGATAAGGGCCACTGCCCACAGGGGGGGTAAGGCCATTGTCTCCGAACTTGCGATTCTCCCAGTAGTGGCGGGGGAGCACGGGAAGTTGGCCCAGTATCAGGGGTAGTTCGCGATTGTTGGTTTCTGCAAAATCGAAACGGATTCGTCGGTCACCTTCAATCGTTACTTCGGTCACGTCCGCGTAATAGTTGCGATAGAACGGGTGCCCTTCGGTGGTCAGTATCTCAAAAGAAAATTTTACGTCCTCGGCGGTAATCGGCTCGCCATCCTGGAACCGTGCTTCCTCGCGCAGGTTGAACGTAACGTAACTCCGGTCCTCGGGCGTTTCTATGGTTTCCGCAATCAGTCCATAGGCAGAGAAAGGTTCGTCTGCTGAGGCTTCCAGCAAGGTATCGTAAACATAGGCGTTAATACCAGCTGCAGCGACGCCTCGGATAACGAAGGGGTTAAAAGAATCAAAGCCATTGGCTACCACGGCCATCCGCAAGGTGCCCCCTTTGGGGGCGTCGGGATTGACGTAGTCAAAATGTGGGAAGCCGTCTGCGTATCCGGTGTCGCCGTGCATGGCAATGCCGTGCGTCGCTGTGCTGTCGGCTGAAGAAGACTGCCATGGCAGCATGGCCATGGCGATAACGCTAAAAATGCTGATCAGGGATGAGGCTTTCCGTGTTCTTGTCATAGATCTCGCACGTATCCGGTTCAGACTCAGGGACTGTTTCTTATGTCCACATAGAGTACCAGACTTTGACCGGGCTGCAGATAACGGGAGGTGTTGAGATCATTCCAGCTTGCGATATCCCTCACATTCACCGCGAAACGGTTGGCAATCGTGGAGAGCGAGTCACCTTTACGTACCTGGTAGCCCACCTTGCGGACCATACCTTTACCCCTGGTGTTGCTTGCCAGCATGGCCGGCTGCTTGGACTTGGACCAGATCACCAGTTTTTTGCCCGGCATCAACGGGTCGCCCGGTGCCATGCCATTCCAGGAGGCCACTTGCCGGACGGAGACGCGGTGTTCACGGGCTATGTCCCAGAACGTATCGCCCGAGCGTACGGTATAGTCAACGCGGGTACCGTTACTGTTCTTGCCGCTACGTTGCTGCTTGCTGGCAAGACGTTCGCTGGCGCTTAGCGCGTAGGTCTGTGACTGTTTGGCTGCGGACGGGATCATCAGGCGTTGGCCGATACGGATAATGTGGCTGTCCAGATTGTTGACCTGCTGGATAACCGAAGGCGTGGTGGAATAGCGTTTGGCGATGGTGCTGAGTGTATCGCCTGATACCACCTTGTAGTTGTTCCAGGATACGCGTTGCGAAGGGTCGGTCTTTTCAAGTGCGGCGATAAATGTTTTGGCGTTCTCACGCGGCACCAGCAGGCGGTGGGGGCCGTCCGGCGACGTGGCCCAGCGATTGAAAGAGGGGTTCAGCAGGTAGATTTCGTCAATGTCCACGCCTGCCAGTTCGGCGGCCTGGGCAAGATCCAGCTGGGAGCCGGTTTGCACAACCTCAAAATAGGGCTCATCCGCAAGTGGTGGCAGCTCGATACCATACTTCTCGGGCTGATCGAAGATTTTTGCAAGCGCGATCAGCTTGGGCACGTAGTGGCGGGTTTCCCTAGGCAGGTCCAGTGACCAGAAATCGGTGGCGGCATTCTTTTTGCGGTTGCGCCTCATGGCACTGGAAACAGTGCCACCGCCACTGTTATAGGCGGCCAGGGCCAGCATATAGTCGCCATCAAAACGCGTGGCCAACCTGTCGAGGTATGTCAGTGCCGCATCTGTAGCTGCGATGACGTCGCGACGGTCGTCGTGCCACCAGCTCTGGGTCAGGCCGAAGTACTTGCCGGTAGACGGAATGAACTGCCACAGTCCGGCTGCGCGCCCGTGGGAATAGGCAAACGGATCGAACGCACTTTCCACCACCGGCAGCAGGGCGAGTTCTGTGGGCAGGCCACGCTTCTGGGTTTCAGTAACAATGTAGTGCAGGTAACGACTGCCGCGCTCAACAACCCGGTCAATGTACTGGGGGTGTTTTTTGTACCAGTTGAGCTGGGCTTGCACCCTCGGGTCGCTGGCGTCGTGGTCGAGGGCAAATCCCGATCTCATCCGTTGCCACAGGTCTGACACAGCGACAGCTTCAGTGGATTTATCCTGCTCAGGCGTGTCCAGTTTTCGCCGGGCATCTTCTGCTGTTTTTTTCAGGGAAGGCTCGATGGCATCATCAAGCTGTGTGCGGGAAGACTTGTCGGCAGACCTGCCGTCCGGGTCGGATTGAATAGATTCCTTAAGATCTTCGTCTCCGGCAGCAACGGTCAGTTTCTCGGTTTCAAGAACGTTTGCGGAAGCTTCAGCGTGATCGCGTTCACCAGGGCTGAGGATACTGCAACCGCTGGTAAGGGTGCCGAGAAGGAAAAGGATTGAGATTCGCGAGACCGACATATAGCGACTTCCGGTTGGCTGGGCGACACCGGGTAGATCTGTCTAAAATCCCGGCATATTTAATGGTTTACGGCGCAAAAGTTACATGGATTCTATTGGAACACTTTTCAGGGGGTCAACAAGACTCTCGTTACCGCATTGATATAATTTGTTATCCCCTGCTTGCTAAAAGGTGTCCTTGCCATGACGGGTGACGGCGAAAACGTCATTTTCTGAGGTGATCGTCAGCCCGGCCTTGCCTGCATGTTTTTTCGCCGAGTCGATGACGGCCTGGTCATCCCAGCGGAGGAAAGGGTTCAACCGTTTTTCATCACCCAGAATGGACGGTACCGTCGGTTTGCCATCATCCCGGAGCCTCTGGCACTGAGCTTCAAACTCGCGTAGCTGCGCATCATCCGGAAGCCAGTGCCTGGCAAATTTCAGGTTAGCCATGGTGTATTCGTGGGCGCAAAAGACCGCGGTATCGTCCGGCAGATTCCGGATGGATTCCAGGGACTGTTTCATCTGTTCCGGCGTTCCTTCAAACAATCGGCCACAACCGCAGACAAACAGCGTGTCGCCACAAAACAGCACCGGGCGATCGTTCACCGGGCAATCGGTAAAGTAGGCGATGTGGTCCAGCGTATGGCCGGGTACGGCCAGCACATTGAATGTCAGATCCTGCCATACCACTTCATCGCCGGGGTGGACCTCGCTATTGGCCCCCTTGAAGGGCGAATTCGCGGGCCCGATGATGCGGCAGTCGGGCGCCGTCTTCGCAAGGTCGCCAACACCGCCAACGTGATCCGGATGATGGTGGGTAACCAGAATGGTATCCAGCTTCAGGTCGTTTTCGGCCAGGAAGCGGATGGCGGGCTCTGCCTGGCCCGGATCGACAATCAGTGCCTGCCGGTCTTCCGTGTTGAACAGGCACCAGATGTAGTTGTCATTAAAAGCTGGAATAGCGCTAATGGTCAGCATAGGCTCCCACATGTGCAAGACGAATGTGACTGTTATGATAGTGCATTAACCGCGACGTCCCAACACCGCGCGGGATGAAACAGGGGAACACGGCGATGACCACAGCAGGTGATATTGATTACTCTGCCCGGCAGCAAAGCTTTGAGAACTGGTTCCAGACACCGCTGGGCCGCTCTCTGCTGGCAGATCAAAGGGCCTGTGTTGATCATCACACTGCAAAACTGTCCGGGGCCCGACAGTTGCAGGTTGGGCTGAGCCACCGCCTGCCACTGGCAGGCGCAACTGATTTCGCCCAGAGAATTCTCACCACGCCCCGCTGGAATTCAGTGATTCCCGACGGCGTAGCGGTTTGTGACGCAGATGAGCTGCCTTTTCCCGGCGACTCCATGGACCTGGTAATACTTCATCATACCGCCGACTTTTCGCCCCATCCCCACCAGGCACTGCGGGAGGCCTCCAGGGTTCTTCGCGGTGAAGGAATGATGGTGCTGATCGGGTTCAATCCGTTCAGCCTCTGGGGGCTCAGGAAGTTGATGTCCCGGCACAGCGGTGGTCCCTGGGGCGGCCGGTTCATGATGAGGCGGCGAATGGAAGACTGGCTCAGGCTGCTGGATTTCTCAGTGGAATCGGCCGGCTCCTCATTTTTTCAGGTGCCTCTTCAGCGTGCGGTACTGAGTGAGCGAACAGGGATAATGGAAAGGGTTTGTGGTAACCGGTTCCTGCCGGCAGGCGCCTATTACTGTATCCTTGCCAAAAAAAGGGTTTACTCAAGAATACCTCGCAAGCCGGTCTGGCAGGGCAAGAAGGTGATTGCCTTGCCGGGAAGGGGAGCCGCTCTTAATCATAGTCAAGTCGAGGAATACTGATGGCCGGTAAGGTTGTTCTCTACACCGATGGCGCCTGCAAGGGAAATCCGGGGCCAGGAGGTTGGGGTGTTGTGCTCAATTATGGAAATGCCACCAAGAAGCTGCATGGTGGCGAAGCCAATACAACCAACAACAGGATGGAGCTGATGGCCGCCATACGTGGCCTTGAAGCCCTGAAACGACCCTGTGAAGTGGAGTTGTATACGGATTCCCAGTACGTGCGCAAAGGCATCACTGAGTGGATGCACGGCTGGAAACGCAACGGTTGGAAGACGTCGGCAAAGAAACCGGTCAAGAATGAAGATCTCTGGCGCGAACTGGACAAAGAAGTGGCGCGGCATACCGTGAACTGGCACTGGGTAAAAGGTCACTCCGGAAATCCGGGGAATGAGCTGGCAGACGAGCTTGCCAATCGTGGTGTTGAAGAACTGGCGAACGCATAACGGGCAGGGCGGATAATGAGACAGATTGTACTGGATACGGAAACCACCGGTATTGATCCGGCGGAAGGGCACAGGATCATTGAGATCGGGTGCGTGGAACTGATGGAGCGCCAGACCACCGGGCGCCATTATCATGTGTATATCAATCCTGAACGGGAAGTGGAAGCTGAGGCTATAGGCGTTCATGGAATAACGAATGAGTTTCTTGCCGACAAGCCAAAATTCGCGGACATTGCCGCGGAGTTCTTCGAGTTCATCAAAGGCGCAGAGCTCGTCATTCATAATGCCGCCTTCGATATCGGTTTCATGGACTCGGAATTTGCCCGTCTGAAACCGGTCCGCAAGACTGCCGACCACTGTGGTGTGGTGGACTCCCTTGCCATTGCACGAAAAAAACACCCGGGGCAGAAAAACAACCTGGATGCGCTGTGCAAACGGTACGGTGTCGACAATAGCAGTCGGGACCTCCACGGGGCCTTGCTGGATGCGGAGATACTTGCTGAAGTCTATCTCCTCCTCACAGGTGGCCAGACCGCCCTGTCTCTGGACGCCGGTAACGATGGAGCCGGAGGTGAGGGTGGTATCCGGCGGCTGCCAGATGATCGCAAACCACTTAATGTCGTTCGGGCCAGTAACGAGGAAGCGTCTGCTCATGAAGAGTTCATGGAACTGCTTGCCAAACAGGCGGGCGAGACAGTTTGGGGCAAGCTGGCGCAGAAAGAGTAATGAGGAGCCGGGTCGGATAGCTGCCCCGCAATGAGAACTGTGCCGGACTGTACTTTTTGTTACATTCCCGCTTTCTTGAGCTACTTGAGTTTT
>JAWWAM010000168.1:0-6207 GCA_033721715.1 Marinobacter sp. | reverse complement strand
TCAGAACCGGTGGATTATCTGGGGTGGGCTGGTGTTACCTGTATCCACCATTGCGGTTGTCCTGGCCTTTGGTTTGCCGGCAGGGCAGGGCATGTTACCGCAGGGGGCGGCTGACGCTAAGGTTCTGAAGGTCGAAGTTACCGCTCATCAATGGTGGTGGGAGGTCAATTATCCCGGATCAGGCATCAGCCTGAAGAACGAAGTGCATATTCCCGCAGGCACACCTGTCGATCTCCACCTGACCAGTGCGGATGTCATCCATTCATTCTGGGTTCCCCGATTGGGAGGCAAGCTCGATGCCATTCCCGGCCACACCAACATATTGAGGCTCCACGCTGACGAAGCCGGTACCTATCGCGGACAATGTGCCGAGTTCTGCGGCCGGGAACATGCCCATATGGCATTCACTGTTATCGCCCATGATGCTTCCGGGTATGAGGACTGGGTCGAACAGGAGGGTCGGGATGAGTGAACGTACACAGCAGCATCACGAGCGGGAACTTCGCTTGGAGCATGTGTGGAGTAATCTGCCGGGTTGGGGCGCGCTTGCGGCTGTTAATCACACAACGGTTGGCTTGCGCTTTATAGCCACCGGGCTGATGTTTTTCCTGGTGGGTGGCCTGCTGGCCATGCTGATACGAACGCAGCTGGCCTTGCCAGAGCAGGACATTATCGAAAGCTCTTTATACAACCAGCTGTTCACCATGCACGGTACCGTGATGATGTTTCTGTTCGCCATCCCGGTACTTGAAGGCCTGGCGATGTACCTTATCCCCAAAATGATCGGCACCAGAGACCTCGTTTTTCCCCGTCTTAGCGCCCTCGGTTATTTCTGCTATCTGTTTGGTGGTTTGATCATTCTTTCCAGCCTAGTTCTTGAAGTGGCTCCGGATGCGGGCTGGTTCATGTATACACCGCTTAGCAGTGCGACCTATTCGCCGGGCCCGGGGTCTGACTTCTGGCTTCTTGGTATCACCTTTGTGGAAATTTCCGCGCTCTCGGCCGGGGTTGAACTTGTGGTGGCCATCCTGCGAACCCGAGCCAACGGCATGTCTCTGAACAGGATGCCGATTTTCTGCTGGTACATTCTCGCTATGGCACTGATGATCGTCTTTGGCTTTCCACCACTTATCCTGGGCAGCGTGCTCCTCGAGTTGGAGCGGGCTGCGGGTTTCGTATTTTTTGCCACCGCCGGGGGTGGCGATCCACTGCTGTGGCAGCACCTGTTCTGGCTGTTCGGCCACCCCGAGGTGTACATTATTTTTCTCCCTGCAGCAGGAATCGTGTCAACGTTGATCCCGGTCTTCGCGCGCCATCCTCTGGTTGGGTATCGCTGGATTGTCCTCAGCATCATCACGATGGGGTTTGTCAGTTTCGGCCTGTGGGTCCACCATATGTTCACGGTCGGCATCCCCCACCTGGCCCAGGCATTTTTCTCCGTGGCCAGTATGCTTGTGGCGATTCCCACAGGCATACAGATTTTTGCGTGGCTGGCGACCCTGTGGCACGGCAAGGTGGTTTTCCGTTTACCGATGCTCTGGATACTCGGTTTTCTCGTGGTCTTTGTCTGTGGCGGTCTCACCGGCGTCATGCTCGCCCTGGCCCCCTTCAACTGGCAGGTGCACGATACCCATTTTGTAGTGGCCCACATGCACTACGTACTGGTGGGTGGCATGCTGTTTCCTCTCGTCGCCGGGCTGTATTACTGGCTGCCTCACGTTTCTGGCCGTATGCCCTCCGACTCTCTCGGGCGCTGGGGGTTCTGGCTGTTTTTTGGCGGCTTCAATCTTACCTTCCTGTTGATGCACCTGACCGGCCTGCTGGGCATGCCACGACGGATATACACCTATGAAGCAGGCCTGGGGTGGGATTGGTTGAACCTGGTTTCCTCCATTGGCGGTTTTATCATGGCAATCGGTGTGGCAGTCGTCATTGTTGATATTGTGCTGCATTTTCGATTAGGGCAGCGGGCCGGGCACAACCCCTGGGGCGCAGATACCCTTGAATGGGCGATTCCAATGCCGGTGAATACCTACAATTTCTCCAGCCTCCCCGGGATAACCACCCGCCATCCCATGTGGGATACGCCCCAGCTTGTTGAAAGTATCGCTGCAGGGGAGCATGGACTGGCGGACGTTCAGGCACTGCGCCGTGATATCTATGGGTCGGATGCGACCACAGGAAAAGTGAAGGAGGTCGTTCACCTGCCTACGAACTCGTGGCTTCCGTTAATGACCGCGTTGGCGCTGGCAGTGCTGTGTATCAGCCTGCTTGTGAAAGCCTATATGCTCTCTGTGGTGTTTACGGTTGTGGCTCTGGCGCTGTCGCTCCGCTGGAGCTGGGAGAACGGTGCCCACCCCCGTGCCGCACCAACGGATGACAATGAACCCGGTGCACCGCCGCTCCACTCCCGGACCTGTAATGGCCCGGGGCTCTGGGGGATGGTAGTGAGCTTGATGGCTGATGGTACCTTTTTCGTGTCGCTCCTGTTCGGCTGGTTTTATTTGTGGACAGCGGCACCGGAGTGGACCCTTCCAGACCAATCCCCGATACAGCTGGTGCCGATGATCTTTAGCGGGCTTCTGCTCACCGCTGCCGTAGGGGGTTTTTGCGTACTGGTACGGGGACTTCGCAGAGGGCGGGCGACACGTCTCGGGCCCGGAATGTGGCTGGTGGCAGCATTGGGGGCTGGTCACTGGGCATTGCTTGCGGGCCAGTTAATGTCCGCGCCGCTGGCCCCTACGGAAAGAGCACACGATGCTGTGCTTACGGTGATATTGCTTTACCTGCTGCTCCACAGTGGTCTGGCGGTCATATTCACCCTGTTGCAGGCAGTACGGGTAAGGTTGGGGTATACGACTGCCCGACTGCCCTATGAACCTGTCGTCATCCAGCCGTTCTGGTTCTATACCCTGGGGGTCTACTGGCTGAGTTTGCTGGCTTTTCTGCTGCTACCCACTGCCTGGAGTGTCGGATGAAGTTCTCACCGTTTCATCCCATCCACCTGTTTCTGGGGCTGATTATCTGGGCGGCGTGGTTTGTGGCTCTTTACGGGGGGCTCTCGGTGGGGTGCACCATCGCTCCACCTGCTTCGGACGAACAGGCCGGCACCTGGATTAACGGGGTGATCGTGGCCGTTGCCCTGTTGGTTGGAGGTTATTTATTGTGGTGTGCCTACCGGTGTCTGCAAGGCGCATCAGAGGCGAAGCTTCAGAAAGATAGCCGACTCAAGGTGTTTATCAGTAGAACTGCGGCGGCCGTTTACCTGGTGTCAGCCTTTGCCTCGCTGGCTCTCGGGGTGCCGGGGCTGGTCCTGTCTCCTTGCGTTTGATCTGGCGGATGGCCAGTTCAGGCCATCTCCGTGCCATCCGCCAGTTGCCTTGCTAGACCTTGTCCACGTCCTCCTGTCGCTTCCAGTAGCGCAACTGCTTGCAGGACTGCAGGAAGTCAGCTGCGTCACTCGATTTATCAAGTGCTATGCAGCCCCCGTCCAGCTTGTTATCCAGCCCGGCGGATTTGAACAGCGGTAATGCCTCTGCGGTGTACCCGATGAACTTGCAGTGGGCGAAGGCATCATTAACGAAGTCACGGGCAGGCCCATGCTGAGCCAGTTGCTCCATGCCCTTGTCCGCCGTTATCAGTACAACGGCATCAAAAAGTACCGATGGCCCACCATCTATTTTTTCATCCGCTGGAATATGGGTGCCATCACTGGCCTTGACACCACCAATGGTTGGCGCAATCACTGCAAGGGTCGCTCCCTCGTCTTTCGCGGCCTGTTTCACTGCGGCGAACATTTCGGCGTTTGCGGTTTCGGTGACCAGTACGCCCAGCCTGCGTCCCTTGAAGCTGTCAGGCCCATTGCGAAGAATGCTCAGTTTGTGCGAGGCAGGAAGGTCTTCACGGGTAGGCATTGCTGCCTTGGCAGACTCCGGCATTTCCGCAAGGCCCAGGCCTTTTGCAACCGTAGTGGCCAGATCCCCGTCAACATTCAACAGGTGGCTGACCATCCGGGCGCGAATATCCTCCCGCTCCACTTTGCTTAGCTCGAATACGAAGGCGTCCGCGATATGCTCCTGTTCGATTCCGGTCTGGCTGATGTAAAACTGGCGAGCC
This sequence comes from Marinobacter sp., assembly GCA_033721715.1. GTDB lineage: Bacteria > Pseudomonadota > Gammaproteobacteria > Pseudomonadales > Oleiphilaceae > Marinobacter. Next base: position 2,091 of record JAWWAM010000168.1, on the reverse strand, counting down.
TGACTGTAGTGGTCTGAGAATGTTTCGGAACGAACCCGCTGTTTCATCCCCTGAACCTCATCCTGATAGCTACGGAAACCAGAGTCCGGGTTCTCCCGCGGGCCTGCGTCGTCGCCCCAGCTGTTGGGCTCATAGTTAACCCGCCCTGTCGGGTTGGTCATGGCCATATGGCCGTCCTGCTGAAAATGGCGCATGGGGCACTTGGGGGCATTGACAGGAATATGGGTAAAGTTGGGTCCCCCCAGCCGCTTGATCTGCGTGTCCAGATAGGAAAAGTTGCGGCCCTGGAGCAGGGGGTCGTTGGAAAAGTCGATGCCGGGAACAATGTTCTGGGTACAGAACGCGACTTGCTCTGTCTCGGCAAAAAAATTGTCGACCACACGATTGAGAACCAGCTTTCCGATGGGCTTCACCGGTATCTCTTCTTCCGGGATGATCTTGGTGGGGTCAAGCACATCAAACTCGAACTGCTCGGCAAACGCTTCATCGAATATCTGGACTCCGAGCTCCCATTCCGGATAGTCGCCGTTTTGTATAGCCGTCCACATGTCACGGCGATGAAAGTCAGGGTCGGCGCCGTTGATCTTGAGCGCTTCGTTCCACACGACAGATTGCAGCCCCTGTGCTGGTTTCCAGTGGAACTTGACGAATCTGGATTCGCCCGCGTGATTTACAAATCGGAAGCTGTGGACGCCAAATCCCTCCATAAAACGGAAGGATCGGGGAATGGCACGATCCGACATAACCCACATCAGCATGTTCATGCTTTCAGGCATAAGGGATACGAAATCCCAGAAGTTGTCATGTGCGGTTTGAGCCTGGGGGAAACCCCGGTCCGGTTCCTGTTTGGCCGCATGAACCAGATCCGGAAACTTCATAGCGTCCTGAATAAAGAAGACCGGTATATTGTTGCCCACAATGTCCCAATTGCCTTCTTTTGTATAAAGTTTCACGGCAAAGCCCCGGACATCACGAGCCAGATCTCCCGAGCCCTTGTTTCCAGCCACTGTGGAGAACCGGACGAACGCAGGAACCTGCTCTCCGGGGCGTTGAAATATGTCAGCTTCGGTAATATCAGACAGACACTCGTAGTTTTCAAAGTACCCATGGGCGCCAAACCCCCGGGCATGAACTACACGCTCGGGAATCCGTTCGTGATCAAAGTGGAAGACCTTTTCTCGCATGACCTGATCTTCCAGCAAAGTAGGCCCGCGGCTACCTGCCCGCAGCGAGTTCTGGTCGTCACTGATAGGGACTCCTTGCTGCGTGGTCAGGGTGTCGCTTGTTCCTTTGGCCTGTTGGCGTATTTCGCCACCGTTTCCAACAGGATCGGTTTTGGTATCGTTTGAAGTGGACATTCGCTCTCTCCTTGGTTCCTTTCAGGAAAAACTGCGCTGGGGCGGATCAGATATGCATCCTTCCGCCGGTTACTCCGTAAATTTCGCCAACCACATAGCTCGCTTCAGGCGAGGCGAGAAAAACATACGTGGGGGCAAGTTCCGCGGGTTGGGCCGGGCGGCCCAGTAAGGTGTTTGCTCCAAACTGCGGAACTTTATCCTTCGGTATGGTTGCCGGTATCAACGGCGTCCAGACCGGGCCCGGGGCAACACCATTGACTCTCACGCCCCGCTTGATGCCCTCTGCCGCCAGCGACAACGTAAAATTGGCAATTGCCGCCTTGGTTGCTGCATAAGGGGCGAGGTGAATGCTGGGAGCAAAGGCCTGGATCGAAGTGGTGTTGATGATGCTTCCACCGGGAGGAATGTGCCTGAGGGCGGCGCGGCAGAAGTAGAAGAACGCCTCAATGTTGGTACTGAACGTATAATGCAGCTCATCGTCCGGTATGTCTTCCAGCTGGTTGTAGCTTTTCTGGAAAGCGGCGTTGTTGACGAGAATGTCCAGGCGTCCAAATTGTCTGATGCAGATATCCACAACGTTGTCGCAAGCCTGCCGGGAACTCTGGTCCAGCTTCAGCGGCAGCGCATTCTGGCCAGCATTCAATATCAGCTGCTCTGTGGTTCGTGCATCAACATCTTCATTCAGGTAAGTGAAGGCGACGTCCGCGCCTTCGCGGGCATAGGCCAACGCGAT
>JAWWAM010000167.1:0-6274 GCA_033721715.1 Marinobacter sp. | reverse complement strand
TTCGCTGTTCTTGACGTCGGTGATATCCGAATAAAGTACCACCAGGCCCCCTTCCCGGGTCGGCCGTTCGGTCATCTGGACCCACCGATCATTGGCCAGAAGGAAAACCACACCCTCTGACGACGCGTTGACATGCTCTTCCACAACCAGCCCGGACCTGACCGCCTGCTCCTTCACTTCAGCGATGGAGGCACCAGTGGGCGGCACTTCCACACCGGAGTGCTGCCAGTAGCTGCGGAACCGGCTATTACACTGAACCAGGCGGTGCTGATGATCAAAGAGGACAAAGCCGTCGGCGATGCTTTCGATGGCATCCACCAGGCGCTGGCGGGTTGTTTCAGCCTCTTCTCGGGCACGACTCAGGGCCTTGTTGCTGCCCTTGAGCTCGTCCATCGTCTGGTTGAGGGCTTCAGTACGTTCGCGCACCTGCTCCGCCAGCACCACCGAATGCTCGAACACCGCATAGGGCTCCGGCTTGTGAGCTGAGCCGGACTCCACCCGCACAATCAGGGCATCCCGGATTTTCCGCAGGCGTTCGTTCTCCGCCTCCAGTTCAGCAATACGCTGCTCCCTGCTGCTTTCAGCGTCAGCCTCAGTTATGACCGTATCCGACATCAGGCTGGCCAATCACCACCCCCGTGAATGTTTGGTTTATATGCATACCGTCGAACTGCTCACCATAGGTATTGAAGCCGATGACCTTGTGGTGCCGGAGAAACCCAGACACCTCATCCGCCACACCGGTCAGTTCTGCCTCCAGGCGCCGCAGGAAACAGTCACAACCGATGGTGACCAGGGGTGGCCCCACCACTCGCTCCGAGGCTTCAATCTGGGTGCGTACACTGTCCAGCAATGACCCGGGCTCCATGGCCGTCATGACAATGCCGGTTTCCACAGCACAGTAGAACGTCAGGCTCTTGTCGGCGTTCACCCGCTGCACCGACCGGACAAAGTAATGGCCACCAATCCGTACCCCCATGGGCCGCAGTGCAAAAACCTTACGGTCCAGTTCTTCTACGCTCACACCTACTGCCCGGGCATAGGCTTCCGCTGCCGGCTCCGCATTCAACTCATAAACCGTGCGGCTCTTGGCATCAGCATCGGTGACCACCAGCTTCTCGTTTCGGGCCTCCATGTGGTGAGTGGAAAACACCCGGAAATCCAGCGGCGTGTTCACCAGCATCACAGTGGCAGCACCGGTGTGGAACCGGCCATCGAAGAACACATGGGTATTGGCCAGCCGTTCATCGTCGCCAGCCGAGCCGCCAAACTGCGGAATGGTGCCAAGGGCGGCATTGAGGGTAGCCAGCACCAGTTCTTCGCGGCTCGACAAACCATCCAGCAGGGTGATGGCAAAGGTGTTGCCCTTGATGGGCGCCAGGCGGGCATCCCGGCAGGTAGTCAGAAGGCCATCTATCACACTCTGGGCGTCCTGCAGGGTAAAGCTGTTCAGTTCACTGATCAGCGCATAGTCGATGGAAAAATAACGACAATCAAATCCTATGGCAGTAATGCAGCCCCGGCCATAACCCTCCGGGGTGATTTCACCAGCAGACGTACAACCGCTGACCCGGATCCCCGAAAACACCTGCTCCAGCGCCATACCCAGGCGTTCAAGATCGTATTCAGCAGAGCAGAAAAACAGCACACAACCAAGATTATCGTGGCTGAGCTGGCTGGCAAGGTAAGTGGCCGCCAGCATGGGGTCACGCGCGTCGGAACTGGCTACCCTGACTGCAGGCAACGTGGTGGCTGGCTTCATGAAGGCGCGCTCCGCAACCGTATGGCTTTGTACCGATTCTACGGCTTCTGCAAACGGAGCCAATGCGACTTCAGTGCTTTTAATGGGTGCGCCAAAATGATCGTAAGCCATTGATTTAATAACCTCCCTGATCAATGCCTGTCAGCGCTGCCGGTTTGCAGGGAAGCAAACCGGCACTTTAGTCTTAGGAGTGGCCTCCGCACGCCAGGAATCCGTGCCGGCGTTTGAGCGACTACCCCATCAAATAACACTTAGAACGTGATGACAGCACCCAGCGCCAGGGTATCGAATTCTGCGGCATCACCACCGGTGGACTTTACGGTCTGCTCAAACATGTTGTATTCGCCAACCAGCTTGAAGTTGCTGTTCACGTCATGAAATACCGCGAAGGAGGTGTTTTCAGTCTCGAAATCGCCCTGATCAGAGTCTGTTTCGCCATAGGAGACCACGAAACGATTGGCGCCCAGAGTATAGGAACCCTGCACCAGGTACCCGTCGGCGTCCTCTTCCGATGCAAGGGCCGCATCTGTAATCAATACCGGAACATCACCTTCGGAGGTAAAGCCCGATGCGGTTAGCGAAAGACCCGCCATTGAGGCTTTGAGACCGTAGCCCACGCCCTGGCTGTCCACACCCGTGGTCGCATTCTCTGAACTCTGATGACGACCGTTGACCCAACTGGTCAGCGCGACGCCTCCAAGATCGGCAGCATAGGTCAGCTCCGCTTCAAAACGGGGTGCCGACTGCTCGGATTGCGCCCCCGGCGTGGTATCGGCAGGTTCAAAAATACCGGCCGCGACCTTCAGGCCACCCATATCCGGAGTCCGGTAGGTGATCTGCGCAGACGGATTCGGATAGGGGTAACCGGTACGGATATTGCCGAAAGAAACACCGGTTGCTGCGCCCGGAGAACCGAAGCCCATGAGGATTTCGTCCAGGAAAATATTGGACCGGGCATACAAACCGAAATCCTTACCAATCAGAACCTGGCCGAAAGACCCGTCCACTGTGGCGTAAAGCTGGCGCACGTCGATAGCGGTGTCGGTGGGTGACTGCAGGCTGTCGTTGATAGTGGACCAGAATGAAGACCGGCCACCCAGGGTAAGATCACCCATTTCTTTGCTGAAATTGAAACCGATGGTGTTGGGCAGAAAACCCATCTTGACGTCCGAGTTGCGTACGTCATTCAGCTTGTCGTCACGGTTCACATAGAACGCGTTGAAATAGCCGTCCACCGAGAAGCTGGTACCGTCTTCACTGTAAACTTCGATCGCTGCATTGGCGCCTGCGCTAGCCCCCATGGCGGCAACCATTGCCAAAGCGAGCCCTGACTTTCTGAAATTGTTGTTGTTCATAATTCCCCCGGTTTTTGTTGAATCTGGGTGTTGAGCAACGGGTGATAACCCGTGTCTCAGGCGCACTCTCTCGCCTGAATTCAATGGTCGATGAAGCAGCGGGAGTGGGAAATGCGCCAAGGGGGCAGGTTTTCTGATCTTTTAGGAGGCCGCGTAAACAGAACTTTGGGATTACTACCTGTCAGGAAGGGAAGAGATCGAGCTCTTGCAGGCAGTCTTCCAGGAACCTTTCGGGGTGGGCCATAACGGCCTCGTCAGCCACCACACCAAACTGGACCTGGCCGGCGTAGCTGACGATGCTGACTCCAAGCCCGATATCACCGGCCTGGGGTACCCAGAACATCTGCTCCAGGATTCGGCAACCGGCCAGGTAGCGTTCGTCCCGCGTGCCGGACACGTTCGACACCACAGCACTTGCCTTGCGGTAGAACAGGTCAGCGACGGGCTGGCGCCAGGCTTCGGGTATGAGCGAGGCACTGCCGGTCAGGGCCCAGGACAGGCCCGGTTGCCAGCTTTTCTTGAGTTTGCGGGTTTCATGTTTGATACGGAAAAGCCGTTCCAGCGAACTCTCACCATCAACTGGCAGAGGCACGAAAACGGTGCCGAAGTAATTACCCAATGTGCCGGGTTCCGGCTTGATGTCCTCCGGCAGGCGGCTGCGGATATCCACCGGCACTGCGGCGTGTAGCACCGCCTCATCCATGTCGGTGTCATCGGCCACAAGCCGCTTGCGGACGGCTGAAGCCACACAACTGAGCAGCACATCGTTGATGGTAACGCCGGTAACTCGTGCGATATGGCGGAAGCGTTCAAGTGACACCGGAGGCGACCAGCGGCACTGGCGCCGCCCCAGCAGCGACCGTTTCAGGGAGGACTCCGTATCCTCCGGTTCAACCAGGAACTGGCTGAGTTCGTTCACCAGTTTCAGGCTTTTCCAGGTCGCCCGCTCCAGCGCGTTGCGGCCCGCGGTGCCGCCATTGCCGGGAATGCCCCCTTCCTGTGCCACGTCGGGTTCTGGGGTCTCACCGGCAGTCAGTTCGTGCAACCAGGCGTTGGCCGCACGCCCCCAACGCCCCATATCAGCCTGTTCCGGCGCGCCATAGAGCACAGGTGCCTGCTGTGGTGAGGGTGGGCACAGGCGTTCGAAAATACCCAGTAGCGAGAGCCCGTCGGCATAACAGTGGTGCATTCGCAGCAACAGGGCAGCGCCGCCATCGGCATCCGGTAGCAGCCAGAACTTCCAGAGGGGCCGGTAGCCCGGCAGGGGCTGGTTCAGGCGGGCAGACACCCAGTCCTGTAGTGCCTGATGATCAAACTCACCATGCACTACTTCAAGATGATGGTGCAGCGAGAACACCGGGTCCTCTTCCCACCACCAGGCCGGGGCGCGGCGCACAGGCATAAAGCGGAAACGGGCCCAGGCCAGCCAGTAGATCTGAAGGAATTCCAGGAACCGCGCTTCGGTCAAGCCCTCTACCCGCAGCATGACGGTGATGGTCATGGGGTTTTCCGGGCGCTCCAGGGCCAGCCATGCTGAATCCACAGGCAACAGCAGATGCGATTCCTTTTGACTCAAACCTGACTGTCCCCGGGTAAATTCAGCAAGAAATGGTTAAACGACCCTGCATTGTGCCAGACAAGCACTGACGGCTCCATATAAGGGCGGGCTCCAGGTGATTACAAAACGTTACACGGCTGCAACCTATCACTTCTATACTGGGAATAAGGATTAATGAAATGGTTATGAGGCACCCGACGTGCCTTTACGCCCCCTTAGACAAACGTCTATTGGCCGCAACTGGGCGTAAAAATGGTAACCAGTGCCAATATATGTCGCAGCATAAGGCGGTACAACTGGATTACCAGCACCGATTGAGACCAACAACAGGCAAACACCGGGTGCTGGAGGAGAGCAGTTATGAAAGCGAGCCACGTACGCAAACTGATCAAACCGATTGAGAACGCCTATTCCGAGATGTTCTCGGGCCGCGTCTACCGTGTGGGCACCGGGGCAGTCTCCGTCCGCAACCACAGCGGCAAGGCGGAGCAGACCGTTATTGGCGTACACGGCTTTCTGGAAAACCACTGTTACTTCACCCAGGCCTACGAAGCACCCACTACCGAACTGATTCTGCTCACCTGCAGCAACTACCATATTCCGGTCAACGGCGTAACACCCGAATCACCGGACTGGGAAGTGCCCATCAAGTACCTGGATGGGACTGTCGAGTACGACGCCTGCATTCTCAACCAGGCGCTGGCAAATCTACCAGCGACCGATAACATTCGCGTACACGGCCACTCCCGCGGGGGAGCAGTCATCCTTGAGGCCATCCAGCAATGGCCGGAACTGTACGAAAATGTTGAAGTGGTCCTGGAAGCGCCCGTACTGCCCGGTGGCCGGCTTTCGGCCCTTGTAACAGCTATCCTGGAACCGGTGAGTCACGGCATGTGGCCCTGGCTGATCCGCCTGATCAACAGCGCGCCGTCGTCTGCTTATGGCCAGACCTTTTTCGGCAAGATGAATCCCCGTAAGAAGCAGCTACTGGCCAAACTGTTCTCCGCCACCAAGGACCACCTGACCATCGTCCGCAACATCGAGGACCTCATGGCGTGGATGGAGCGGACGGACGCCAGTGTCTATAGCAAGATCCGCTATGGCACCTTCCTGATTCCCGCAGTGGATCGCATCCTTGATCGCCAGGCCATGCTGGCAAGTGCGCGCCAGAGCCCGACGACCATGCGCATCGTTGAAACCGAGGCCCCCAGCCACTTCATCATCCTCGACAGCAAGGAATGGGTACCCGGGTTCGAGACCCTGCCCACCGCCGCCCAGGGCTGAGGTTGCTGCACAAAGGCTTTGGCTCCGCTAAACTGGTCCGTTTCCAATTCAGGTTCAGTGGAGCGACACCCCCATGTATCGTGAGCGCCTTGTCGCCACCAGCGTCCAGTCCGACAGCGCCCGCCGCTTGCAGCAACTATTGCTGGACTACCATGATTTCCGCCAGCACAAGATCGCCCACCCCCTGCTGGAACACACCTTCCTGATCGCCGACTGGCAGGCAGAACGGCTGAAGACGACTCACGAGGACCTGTACCGGCACCCCGGTTACCACACCGGCCTGGAATTCCTGCTCACCGACCTGTACGCACCTGC
>JAWWAM010000166.1:0-6294 GCA_033721715.1 Marinobacter sp. | reverse complement strand
GGTGACGCCGCAGCACACCGTTAATGAGTTGTGGCGCTGGATCAAGAAAAAAGAGCTTAATGGCCGCAAGCTAAAGGCCTTGCAGGCCTCTTCTCCCATGGGCCGCATCCTGGCCGGCGGGCTGATGAACGCAAAACATGGTCGTGAGATCATGAAGGAAAGCATTGAGCATGAGGCCAGCCAGGTCATCCATGATCTGGAGCGCTTCCTCAATCCGTTGGGCACGGTCGCAACCATCACACCCTTGCTGGGTCTGCTCGGCACGGTTATTGGCATGATCAAGGTATTCGCTGAAATCCAGTTGGCCGGAGTTGGTGATGCCGGCAATCTCGCCGGCGGTATTTCCGAAGCCCTCATTACCACAGCCTCGGGCCTTAGCGTGGCCATTCCCGCACTTATCTGTCACCGCTATTTCATCCGTCGTGTTGATGAGCTGGTGGTGGGTATGGAGCAGGAAGCCATCAAGCTGGTTGAAGTAGTGCATGGTGACCGCGAAATAGACGTGGAAGGAGCCTGAACACCGTGAAGTTCAAGCGCCAGAGAAGTCAGGAAGTCGGGGTCGACCTGACGCCACTGATCGATGTGGTCTTCCTGCTGCTGATATTCTTTATGGTTTCCACTACGTTCACCCGTGAGAGCCATCTCAATATCGAACTGCCGGAAGCCAACGGTGAGCGGTCCGAATCGGAAGCCAGGTTGATTGACGTGGTGATCAATGCCGAAGGGCAGTACATTCTCAACGACCGTGCCCTGGTGAATAACCGAAGGGAAACCCTGGAGCGTGCTGTCAGCGAACTTGCAGGCGATGATGCCTCGCTACCGTTCATCATTACCGCAGATGCCCGCACGCCCCATGAGTTCGTGGTCCGTGCCATGGACGTTGCCGGTCGCCTTGGTTTCGCCAAGCTCAGCATCACCACCGAGCGAGAGGCGGAAGGGCAGTGAGCGCATCCACCTCACCAGCGGACACAGGCCGGGAGCCGGCATCAAACTGGGCAACCTACAAGCGTTTGCTGGCTTATGTAAAACCCTTCTGGCTGGCTTTTTCGCTTGCCGTGGTAGGCAACGTCATATATGCGGCTGCCTCAACCGGCATGGCGGCAGCCATGGAATACGTAATCACCGCCCTGGAAAACCCTACAGATGAGAACCGTATACAGCTGACCCTGCTGATTGTAGGTGTGTTCGCCTTTCGCGGCGTGGGCACCTTCATGAGCCAGTACTTCATCAGCTACGTCGGGCGCCAGGTTATCAACGCGCTGCGTAAGCAGGTGTTTGACCGCCTGCTGAACCTGCCATCCCGCTATTTCGACGAGAACGCGTCGGGCCGCCTGGTATCCAAACTTACCTTTAACGTGGAGCAGGTAGCCGAAGCCACTACCAATGCGGTGACCATCACTCTTCGTGAAGGGTTGACGATTCTTGGCCTGCTGGGGTTTATGATCTACACCAACTGGAAGCTGACGCTCGTGTTTCTGGCAGTTGGGCCGTTGATTGCTCTTGTGGTCAGCTATGCCAGCAAGCGGTTCCGCAAAATCAGCAAGCGAATCCAGGGGTCCATGGGTGATATTACCCACGTGGCGTCGGAGTCTATCAGCGGCTATCGGGTGGTGCGCACCTTCGGCGGTGAACACTATGAGCGGGACCGGTTCCGCAAGGTGAGTGAGAAGAATCTGGAGCAGAGCCTGAAAATGGCCTCCACCCAGGCTATCAGTATCCCCATCATCCAGGTACTGGTTGCCATTGCCATCGCCGCCCTGGTCTGGTTTATGCTCGCGCCGGAACTGCGAGGGGAGATGACCACTGGCCAGCTTGTGGCGTTTATCACGGCTGCCACCACCATGGCCAAGCCCATACGACAGGTAACCTCGGTGCATGCCAAGATTCAGCGAGGTGTGGCTGCAGCCCATGACGTGTTCGGTACTATGGACGAGGAGCCGGAACATGACCCGGGCACCTATGCTCCGGAGCGTGTGGATGGCGACATCGAGTTCGACAACGTGTGTTTTCGCTACCGGGATCAGTTGGAGGATGTTCTCCAGGGCATCTCCCTGAGCATTCCCGCTGGCCAGAGTGTCGCTCTGGTTGGGCGCTCGGGCAGCGGAAAATCCACCATGGTCAGTCTGCTACCCAGGTTCTATGAGTACACCGGCGGCGATATCCGGCTGGATGGCCACTCCCTGAAAGAATTTACTCTTGAAGCGTTGCGGGCCCAGATTGCACTGGTCACCCAGAATGTGGTGCTGTTCAACGATACCATCGCTGCCAATATTGCCTATGGCGCACTCCGCCATCATAGCCGCGAGCAGATAACCGATGCCGCCGCCAAGGCCCATGCACTGGAGTTTATCGAGCGCATGCCAGAGGGGCTGGATACCATGATTGGCGATAATGGTGTCATGCTCTCTGGTGGTCAGCGCCAACGCCTGGCGATTGCCCGGGCACTGCTGAAGGATGCGCCTGTTCTGATTCTCGACGAGGCCACCTCCGCCCTCGATACTGAATCTGAGCGTCACATTCAGGATGCCCTGGAAACCGTCATGAAAGGCAGGACGACACTGGTCATTGCCCACCGCCTTTCCACCATCGAAAAGGCCGATCGCATTCTGGTGATGGATGGCGGCAGAATCGTAGAATCCGGCCGCCACGACGAACTGCTTGCCCAGGGCGGTGCCTACGCCCAGCTTCATCAGATGCAATTCAGCGAGCAGGCATGACCGCGCTGGTAGACCGGCTGTGGTATGGCGGAAAGCGCCCGCTGTGGCCCTTGTACCCGCTGGCCTGGCTTTACCGGGCCGTTGCGGAAAGCCGGAGGCGACGGGCGTGGCAGGCTCGTGACGCAAGCATTCCGGTTCCGGTGGTGGTGGTGGGTAATATCACTGCCGGTGGTACCGGAAAGTCACCTTTGACCTCGGCCCTGACAGGGCTACTGCAGGAGCAGGGGTGGCATCCGGTGATCCTCAGTCGGGGCTATGGTGGCAAAGCTGACCACTATCCGCTGGTGGTTACCCCGGAGACCGGAGCCGATGTAGCGGGCGATGAACCGGTGATGCTGGCCGCGCAATCCGGTTGCCCGGTGGTTGTCGACCCGGACCGAAAACGCGGTGCCTTTTGGGCCCTTGATCAGAAGTTGGGTGACATCCTTGTATGTGATGACGGGCTCCAGCATTACCGGTTACCGAGAGACATAGAGCTGGCCGTATTCGACGCTGCCCGTGGCATCGGCAACGGGGCCCTGATCCCTGTAGGCCCCTTGCGAGAGCCACTGGAGCGACTGGCTTCGGTCGATTTCGTCATAACCAATGGTGGCCGCCTGGACGAGATTGACCACGAACACCAGTTCACCATGACCCTGGCACCCACCGAGTTGCATAACCTGGTTACCGGTGAAAGTTTCCCGCCTGAGCATCTTCACGGTCAACCGGTAAGGGCGGTTGCGGGTATAGGCAATCCGCAGCGATTTTTCGATACACTAAGGGGCCTGGGGGCGCAGGTCCGGCCGCGTGCCCTGGCGGATCATCACCGCTTTACCCTTGAAGACCTGCAGACAGAAGAAGGGGAGTGGCTGGTAATGACGGCGAAGGATGCGGTTAAATGCCGTGGGTTTGCGCCGGCCAACACCTGGGTGCTGGTCGTAGAAGCCGTGCTTTCTGAATCGTTCAGGGAAGCGTTCATGACCAGCGTCAATCATTGTCGTCATTCACTGGATTCCAACGATACTGTGAGAATACACCATGGATAAGAAACTGATGGCGCTGCTGGCATGCCCGGTATGCAAAGGCGACCTCAAGCTCAACGAGGACAAGTCCGAACTGATCTGCTACCAGGATGCAATGGCCTTTCCGATTCGCGAAGGAATACCGGTCATGCTTGCCACCGAGGCCCGCACTCTGACCACCGATGAGCGTCTGGCCAAACGCTGACAGGAAGCCTGTATGTCCTATACCGTTGTGATCCCCGCCCGCTATGCCTCCACTCGCCTGCCGGGAAAACCGCTGGCTGACATTGCCGGCAGGCCGATGATCGCACATGTTCATGACCGTGCCTGCGAAAGCCACGCTACCCGCGTCATCATAGCCACGGATGACCCCCGCATTGAATCAGCCTGCCGGGCGTTCGGCGCAGAGGTGGTGATGACATCTGCGGATCACGCCAGTGGTACCGACCGGCTCGAAGAAGTTGCCCGGCTGATGAACTTCGGCCCCGGCGAGCGGGTTGTCAATGTCCAGGGCGATGAACCACTGATTCCTCCGGAGCTGATTGACCAGGTGGCGGCCAACCTGGAAGCGCACCCTGATGCCGCTATTGCAACGCTCTGTGAACGAATTTCCGAGCCAGACCAGGTGTTCAACCCTAATGTGGTGAAGGTAGTGTTTGATCACCGCGGCATGGCGCATTATTTCAGCCGCGCGCCGATCCCCTGGGCAAGGGATGCCTGGCAGGGTGAAAGCGCCCGGAAGCAGATACCGGAGGGCGTCGGGTACTATCGCCATATCGGTATATACGGTTACCGGGTCAGCCTGCTGCAGAGTTTTGTTACCTGGCCACCAGCCCCTACGGAAATCACGGAATCCCTGGAGCAGCTGCGGGCTTTGTATAACGGCGCCCGCATTCACGTGGAAGAAGCCTGCCGGGTGCCGCCGTCAGGTGTTGATACGCAGCAGGACCTTGAGCGTCTGCGGCAGATCATGGCAGCAAAGCAAAAGGAGGCCCCGAATCCATGACAGCACAGGTAAAAGTACTATTTGTCTGTCTCGGCAATATCTGCCGTTCCCCGAGTGCCGAGGGAGTTTTCCGTCAGGTGGTGCAACAGGCCGGGCTTGATGACCGGATTACGATTGATTCCTGTGGCACTGGCAACTGGCATGTTGGCAAGGGCCCGGACAGTCGGGCCATCGCTGCAGCACGTAAGCGCGGTATTGATATTGCCCCTCTGCGGGCACGCCAGTTCAACAGTGAGGACCTGGACCGGTTCGACCATGTACTGGTGATGGACCGACAGAACCTGGCGGACGTGCGGGACGTCTGGCGCCAGAATGGAGGCACTGAACCGGTTCTTTTCCTGCAGTTTGGCAATTCCGGACACGAGGAAGTGCCGGACCCCTATTATGGCGGTGAGCATGGTTTCGAGCACGTGCTGGACCTGATCCACGAAGCCAGTGAGGGACTACTCCAGCATATACGGGAGCAGTTGGCTTGAATAGCGAGCCACGGATCAGGGAGAACGTTTTTCTCGGCGACCTGAACAGCCTGGGCATCGCCGCGAGGGCACGGTATTTTGTGTCGGTGTCGTCTGTTGAGGCTCTTCAGCAGGCTCTGGACTGGGCCTCTGCGAAGTCGGTGGAGTTGCTGATCCTCGGCGGCGGCAGCAATCTGGTTTTCGCGGGGGATTACCCGGGCCTGCTCATACACATGGCCATTTCCCGCCGTTGCTGGGAGCATGTTGATGGTGATGAGGCTACGCTGGTGCTGGGTGCCGGTGAAAACTGGCATGAAAGCGTAATGTACGCCGCTTCGGTCGGTTACCGGGGCATTGAAAACCTGGCATTGATTCCCGGTACCGTTGGCGCGGCCCCGGTTCAGAACATCGGGGCGTATGGTACCGAGCTGCGGGATACCCTGGTGGAAGTCAGCGCCCTGGACCGACACCACGGCCACGAAATCTCCCTCACCAACAGCCTGTGTCATTTCAGCTACCGTGACAGTGTATTCAAGCACGAGCCTGGTCGCTACATTATTACCACCGTCCGCCTGAGGTTGTCCCGCTCCAGGCCGTTTTCTCTCGATTACCGAGACCTTGCGGAATATTTCGAGGGGCAAGACACCCATGACCTGACTCCTCTGGAGGTGGCCAGGGGCGTAATGTCGGTCAGGCGGCGCAAGCTGCCTGACCCCGCGCAATTACCTAACGCCGGCAGTTTTTTCAAGAACCCGGTGGTACCTCTGGAAACCTGGCATGCCCTGCAACAGTCCTACCCGGACATTGCAGGCTATCCCGGCGATAATAGTGCCAAAGTTGCGGCGGCCTGGTTAATTGACCAGTGCGGCTGGAAGGGGTATCGCAATGGCAAGGTTGGGGTTCACAACCGGCAGGCGCTGGTACTGGTGAACCATTCCCATGGCAATGGGCAGGATGTGCTGGCACTGGCTGACAGGATTCGCAGTGATGTCCATGCGCGCTTTGGTATCGCGCTGGAAATGGAGCCGGGAGTGGTTGGCGGCTAGCCAGGATGAACCACTCCCGCTTTACAGGGTCCCTGGAACGAGCCCTCAGAGACCGTTACGGGGTGAAGC
>JAWWAM010000165.1:0-6302 GCA_033721715.1 Marinobacter sp. | reverse complement strand
TGGCCCCATCGCCATATCCGGCGCAAAAGGCCCGGAACTGTTGGATTTTCGCTTCAATGCCTGGGGTAACAAGTTTCCCTGGGAAAAGGACAACGCCCTTAACAGCCATCTTGCGAATTTCGGCAGCTTCGGCACGACCTCGCTGGTGCCTGTGGAGTTCGTCCTTGAGGGCGGGTCCATCGAATCCGATGGTGAGGGGACAATACTGACCACCAGTGAGTGCCTGCTGACTCCGTCCCGGAATCCGTCGATGGACCGCGCCTCAATCGAACACCTTCTGGGAGAAACCCTCGGCGCCGAGCGGATTCTGTGGCTCAACCATGGTTACCTGGCCGGTGACGACACCGACAGCCATATCGACACGCTCGCCCGTTTCTGCGCGGTGGATCGTATCTGTTACGTGGCCTGCCCCGACGTCAGCGATGAACATTACAGTGCCCTGGCGGCCATGGAAGAAGAACTGCAACAATTCCACCAGGCCAATGGTCAGCCCTATCACCTGACCCCTCTACCCTGGCCCGATGCCATCTACGACGATGAAGGCGAGCGCCTGCCGGCGACCTATGCCAACTTCCTGATCATCAATGGCGCCGTTCTGGTACCGTTCTATGGCGTACCGCAGGATCAGGAAGCCCTGGAAGTGCTGGCAGGGCTTTTCCCCGACCGGGAAATGATTCCGCTTAACTGCCGCCCGTTAATCAGGCAACACGGCAGTCTCCACTGCGTCACCATGCAGATACCCGCAGGAGTTGTTCAGGCATGATCCGCCCCACCCCGGCCGGTACGCTGGCCCTTGCCGCCATTCAACAGCCCTGCAGTGCCGACAAGAACACCAGCCTGGCCACCAGTGAACGCCTGGTTCGCCAGGCTGCGAAAGAGGGCGCGCAACTTGTAGTCCTGCAGGAACTGCACGCCACCCTGTATTTCTGCCAGAACGAAGACACCTCCGTGTTCGAGCTTGCCGAATCCATACCGGGGCCCACCAGCGATCGCCTCTCTGCCCTCGCGGCAGAGCTGGGAATTGTCCTGGTAGGCTCGATATTCGAGCGGCGGATGAATGGGGTCTATCACAACACCGCGGTAGTTTTCGAAAGGGACGGAAGCATAGCGGGCCTGTACCGGAAAATGCATATTCCGGACGATCCGGGTTTTTACGAAAAGTTCTACTTCACGCCCGGCGACGCCTGCTTCAACGATGGCACCAGCGGCTTCACCCCGATTGACACCTCCGTGGGCCGTCTTGGTGTTCTGGTATGCTGGGATCAATGGTACCCGGAAGCTGCGCGCCTTATGGCCCTGGCCGGCGCTGAAATACTGATCTACCCTACCGCGATCGGCTGGGACATCACCGACGATGCCGACGAGCAGGCGCGCCAGCTCGAAGCCTGGGTCACGGTTCAGCGGGGTCATGCCGTGGCCAACAACCTGCCCGTGATCGCCCCGAACAGGGTCGGTACAGAGCCGGATCCCGCCGGGCTTTCGGATGGTATTCGCTTCTGGGGTAACAGCTTTATCTGCGGCCCCCAGGGCGAGTTCCTGGCGCGAGCCGACGATCACTCCGAAACCATACTGTCCACGATGATTAACCGCTCACGCAGTGAATCGATTCGACGCATCTGGCCGTATTTCAGGGACCGACGCATCGACGCCTACGGCGACATTCTCAAGCGGGTTAGGGACTGATCAATACATGAAAAAACTGACGGATACCGTTATCCGCGAACTGAACAGCATACTGCTGGGCAAGGATCACCAGGTTCGCCTGGCACTCTGTGGTCTTCTGGCCCGGGGCCACCTGCTGATAGAAGACATACCGGGCATGGGCAAAACCACCCTGTCCCACGCCCTGGCCAAAGTCATGGGGCTCAGTTATCAACGTATCCAGTTCACCAATGACCTGTTGCCTGCCGACGTACTTGGCTTCTCCATGTACGACAAGGAAGCCGGCAGCCTGATTTTCCACCCGGGGCCCATCTTCGCCCAGGTGGTACTGGCGGACGAAATTAACCGTGCCTCCCCCAGAACCCAGAGTGCGCTGCTGGAAGCGATGGAAGAGCGACAAGTGTCTATTGAGGGTGAGACCCGGCCATTACCGCACCCGTTCTTTGTGATCGCAACCCAGAACCCCATTGAGCAGGGCGGCACCTACCCGTTGCCGGAGTCCCAGCTTGACCGCTTCCTGATGCGAATCCGGCTCGGCTATCCCGACCCCCGTGCCGAAAGGGAATTGCTCGAGGGAGAGGACCGCCGGGCAATGACTGACCGCCTGCAGCCCATCCTCTCCGCAGAGAACCTGCAAACCCTGCAGGACGCCGTCAATCGGGTTACCACCAGCCCGGCATTACTGGATTACGTGCAGCGCCTGCTCGAGCAAAGCCGCCGCATGCCAGGACTACTCTACGGCCTTTCACCCCGCGCCGGTCTTGGGCTGGTGCGTGCTGCCAGAGCCTGGGCCCTTATGGACGGCCGCCACCATGTATTGCCTGATGACATCCAGGCCGTATTTCCCGCAGTTGCAGAACACCGCCTTGAACAGGGAGAATCCGGAAAGAGCGCTGAACGAATCAGGCAACTTCTGACCTCCGTATCTGTCATTGAATAAATCGTTAACGAGAGACCCCCAATGAGCGAAACCAAGCACTCCCGACTGATCATCCTCGGCTCCGGCCCGGCCGGCTACACCGCAGCAGTGTACGCGGCCCGCGCCAACCTCAAGCCGACGCTGATCACTGGCATCGAGGTGGGTGGACAACTGACCACCACCACCGACGTAGACAACTGGCCAGGTGATAACGACGGCGTGCAGGGCCCGGAACTGATGCAGCGCATGCTCAAGCACGCCGAGCGTTTCGAAACCAATGTGGTCTATGACACCATCAACGAAGCCGACCTGCGCAACCGCCCCTTCCGGCTCAAAGGTGACAGCGGTGAGTACACCTGCGACGCCCTGATCATCGCCACCGGCGCCTCGGCGATGTACCTGGGCCTGGAGTCCGAAGAAAAATTCAAGGGCCAGGGCGTCTCCGCCTGCGCCACCTGCGACGGCTTTTTCTACAAGAAACAGAAAGTCGCCGTTATCGGCGGCGGCAACACCGCCGTTGAAGAAGCGTTGTACCTCTCCAACATCGCCGACGAAGTCACCCTGGTACATCGCCGCGACAGCCTGCGCGCCGAAAAAATTCTGCAGGACAAACTGTTCGAAAAAGCCGAAAACGGTAACGTCAACATCGTCTGGGACCACACCCTGGACGAAGTCCTTGGCGACGGCACCGGCGTTACCGGCATGCGCATCAAAAGCATGAAAGACGGCTCCACCCAGGACCGCGACCTGGCCGGCGTATTCATTGCCATCGGCCACAAACCCAACACCGACCTGTTCCAGGGCCAGCTGGACATGGAAAACGGCTACATCAAAATCCGCTCCGGCCTGGAAGGCATGGCCACCCAGAGCAGCATCCCCGGCGTCTTCGCCGCCGGCGACGTAGCCGACCACGTCTACCGCCAGGCTGTCACTTCCGCAGGTTTCGGCTGCATGGCCGCCCTGGACGCGGAAAAGTTCCTGGACCAGGACTAAGCTGAAACAAAGTAGCGCAATTAGAGGCAGGTAACTCCCAGCCTTGAAAAGGCGGGTGGGCGCGGAGGTCTGAAACTGTGCGGAGCCATGGATGGCGGAGCCCAAGCGCCACATGGATGTGCTTGAGCGTGTTTCAGACCTCCGTGCTCACCCGCCGACACCCGCAAGGCCGAGAACACCACTGAAAGGCCAGCAACAAAGCCGGAAACAGATGACCTCACTACCCTGGCTAGAACAAGACCACCTCTGGTTTCCTCCCGCCGAACAGGCCCTCGATGACCCCGACGGATTGCTGGCCATTGGAGGCGACCTGTCCACCGAACGCCTCAAACTTGCCTACCGCAGCGGCATCTTCCCCTGGTTCAGCGACGACCAACCCATACTCTGGTGGTCCCCTGACCCCCGCTGCGTTCTGTTCCCCGACGAAATACACATATCCAGAAGCCTGAGGCGCACACTCAACAGCGGCCACTTCACCATCACCGCTGACCAGGCTTTCGCCCGGGTTATCCGGCTGTGCGCCAACACCCGCGCCGAAGGCACGTGGATTACCCAGGATATGATCGACAGCTACGGACAACTGCACAAACAGGGCGTTGCGCACTCCATTGAAGCCTGGAACCCGAACGGCGAACTCGTAGGCGGAATGTACGGGCTGGCGATCGGGCGCTGTTTTTTTGGCGAGTCCATGTTTTCCCTGGAAACCAACGCCTCTAAAGTCCTGATGGTCCACCTGGCCAATCAGCTCAGGGTGTGGGGATACCGCATCATGGACTGCCAGGTTGAAAGCGGTCACCTCCTCAGAATGGGCGCCCGCTGTATTCCCCGCAGTGAATTTTTATCTATACTCAGAACATGCGTCGATACTAGTCCGGACCACGACCATTGGGACTTTCAGTGGCAGTGGCCCGGCCCGGAGGTGTGAATGAGTAATCTCAGAACCCTGGTATTTTTTGCCACGCCGGCCCACGACTGCAGCTACCTGCCCGATCGCGAAGCAACCACCATGTTCGTCGACCCACGGGCCCACATTGATAAGCGGTTATACAGCCAGCTGACCGCATTGGGGTTCCGCCGCAGCGGCTCCCACTATTACCGCCCACATTGTGAGCACTGTAACGCCTGTGTGCCGGTCAGGCTGAAGGTGGATCAGTTCAAGCCCGACCGCAGCCAGCGCCGGGTGGTGAAGAAAAATTCCGACCTTTCCTGCCGAATGGTCCGGGCTACGTTTTCCGAGCGCTACTACAGCCTTTACGCCCACTACATTGAACAAAGGCACGCCGATGGCGACATGTACCCGCCCTCCCGCGAACAGTTCATGTCCTTCCTGGTTGAAGGGGCGACCGACTCCTGGTTCGTTGAAATCATGGATGGCGATAAGCTGGCGGGTCTGGCCGCCGTGGATATGCTCGACGAGGGGCTCTCAGCCATCTATACCGTGTTTGATCCTGCTTATGAAAGCCGGAGCCTGGGGACCTTTGCTGTACTCTGGCAGATAGAAGAGGCCAAGCGGCTGGGGCTTCCCCACCTGTATCTGGGGTACTGGATTGAAGAGTGCCGGAAGATGAACTACAAAACCCGTTTTCGTCCCATTGAGGCTCTCCGGGACGGTCAGTGGCGGAAGATGGACGTTAACTGATTTTGCCAAATGGCGGCAAATCAGGCAGAATTGCGCAATTTAAAATCACAGCAAGCCAATTTACGAGGTTTTTACTGAATGGCAAAGTCCGATGCTATTGAAATGGAAGGCGTTATTGTCGACACGCTTCCAAACACTATGTTCCGCGTTGAACTTGAAAACGGCCATATTGTTACCGCTCACATCTCTGGCAAGATGCGCAAGAACTATATCCGCATCCTGACAGGAGACAAGGTCAAGGTTGAGCTGACCCCTTATGACCTGAGCAAGGGGCGCATCGTTTACCGCGCCCGCTAATAGCTGTGTAATATCTGATAGCCCCGGCTACGGGGCTTTCTCCTCCGCTGCCAGACCTGGCGCCCGCTACTCCCGGTTTTCCGCCGTACACTCCGCTGCCCCCGGATTGGTATAACACCGCACCTTACGCAGTATGGTCATCATTTCATCGTGGTAGACCCCGGCGGCGAGCATGCCGGATTCCTCCGTGGATTCCTGCATATCAATTCGCACGCTGCGCAGC
This sequence comes from Marinobacter sp., assembly GCA_033721715.1. GTDB lineage: Bacteria > Pseudomonadota > Gammaproteobacteria > Pseudomonadales > Oleiphilaceae > Marinobacter. The sequence goes on along the minus strand of JAWWAM010000165.1, from coordinate 569 downwards.
ATCTCCTGATATCCCCGTACCGCCTCTGGTGATATTTCGACCCAGCGCTCCTCGGGTATCGCCCGCTCATACTGCCGCACAATGCGCATGGCTTCCGGATAAAGCCTCGACATGATTCGTCGTGACTGACGCACGAAGGCCTCATCAAATTCACCTTGCCGGGCGATCAGCTGAACCGTGACCTGTCCAACCGGGTATTTCACGATACCGCCCTTCTCGCCCATGCCACGGAACATCTCCAGCACCTCATAGGCTGCCGCAGGCGCGTAGCTGATATCCGCCTCTCCGGAGTTGAACAGGTGGGCAAAGTTGGAGATTTTTGCGGTCACTGGCACCGCCCCCACGTATTCAACCATGTGGCGGGCATCGTGATGCCCCTCAAACACGGTGATGCGCTTGTTCTTCAGCGCATCCACATGGTCAATGGCGCGATCATTCACAAACAGGTAGGCAGCGCCCATCGGCGTCACGCCGAGCACTTCGTATCCGTCCTGCTCCAGGTGGTGGCCTACCCTCGGGCTGGACAGTATATGAAGCAGCACTTGCAAGTCTTCATAATACGGGACGGC
>JAWWAM010000164.1:0-6319 GCA_033721715.1 Marinobacter sp. | reverse complement strand
GTGCAAGCACCCCCTGTTACCGCTCGACTTGCATGTGTTAAGCCTGCCGCCAGCGTTCAATCTGAGCCATGATCAAACTCTTCAGTTTAAATCATACAAGAATCCGAAGATTCTCTATTCTTGCTCAAGACAAAACTCAATTTCGACGAGTCACTGTCCTGATATCTCGTATCCGAAATACCTCGGCCAGCGCCCACACGAATTACTTGGTCAACTTTTTAAAGAGCGTTTGAGCTGTTGCTCAATCAAGGCCGCGTATTCTACATCGTTCCGCTGCCTTGTCAACCGTTTATTTTTCGATGTTTTCCGTCTCCGGAAAGCGCCGAAAAATGACCCGGCTTACTGCTTGTTTCGAGGCGCGCATTCTACAGCGAATCGCTTACCTGTCAACTGCTTTCTGAAGATTTTTAAAACTCATTTTCTTCAGCGCTTTCAAACAGTTATCTTTCGATTCCTGAGCCGCCTCAGCGGTGCTCCCCTCGAAAGAGATGCGCATTCTACAGGCCTGCCGATGAGTGTCAACGGCGATTCTGAAAAAAACTCAAAATCGCCCAAGATCGATCACTCAGTGATCAAAACACGGGCAATCTTCTTCTTACCCGCCTGGATCACACAATCATCTCCCTCCACGAACATCCGATCGCCTTCGAATTTCTGACCATCCACAAAGACTGCACCACGCCCCAGGACATCTCGGGCTGCCGCACCATTCTTAACCAGACCCGCCAGGCGAAGCACCGACGCCATCGGGATTTCAGACTGCCCTTCCAGAGGCACCTCAACGGTCGGCACATTGTCAGGAATCTCGCCCAGGGCGACACGATTACCGGCAGACTTGTGAGCTTTTCTGGCCGCCTCCTCATCGTGGAATCGGGTAATAATCTCTTCCGCCAGCAACTTCTTGTAGTCTTGAGGGTTGGCACCACCCTCAACGGCCTTACGAAACTCTTCCACTTCGGCGAGCGGCCGGAAACTCAGTAACTCAAAATAGCGCCACAGAAGATCATCCGGCATAGACAACAGCTTGGTGTACATTTCTCCCGGCGAATCATTTACCCCAACGTAGTTGCCCAGCGACTTGGACATCTTCTGCACGCCATCCAGCCCCTCAAGGATGGGCACGGTCAATATTACTTGCGGCTCCTGACCGTACCGGGCCTGGATCGTCCGACCCATGCCGAGATTGAACCGCTGATCGGTGCCGCCCAACTCCACGTCTGCCTCGAGCGCCACGGAGTCATAACCTTGCACCAAGGGGTAAAGAAACTCGTGAATCGCAATGGGCTGATTGGAGTCGTAACGCTTCGAGAAATCATCGCGCTCAAGCATTCGGGCCACGGTGCTCTGGCCGGCCAGCCGGATCATGTCGGCCGCCGACATCTGCCCCATCCACTCGGAGTTGAACACAACCCGGGTTTTGGCGGGGTCCAGAATCTTGAACACTTGCTCTTTATAGGTAATGGCATTCTCCCGAACCTGATCCTCCGTCAAGGGAGGCCGGGTAGCGCTTTTACCGGTGGGATCCCCGATCATTCCGGTGAAATCACCAATCAGAAACATCACCTCGTGGCCCAGATCCTGGAATTGCCGCAATTTATTGATAAGGACGGTATGCCCGAGATGAAGGTCGGGCGCAGTGGGATCGAAACCCGCCTTGATCCGCAGCGGACGACCTTCCTTCAATTTCTCGATAAGCTCATCTTCTGGAATGAGTTCGTCTACGCCTCGCTTGATTATCGCCAACGCTTCATCAATAGATGCCATGAACAACACGTCCCCGCTTTGATCCTGGAAAGATTCTGTCAGTTACAGAGTTCAACAAAAGAAATCTGTGAGTTACCTGTTCCCCTGCTAAAGTAGACTGACCAAAAATTGGCCAACACCGTATTTACAAGGCGGCGTAGTATAACAACGCTGTCAAAAGAAATCCGGAGGATGGAACAGTAACCGTAATGTTCCACGCTGTCCTGCATGCATTTTATACGGTAATCTGTTGGACTATACTTGAACAACAGCTTTAATTAGGTAGTACAAGCTGCCGTAATGCCGATTAAAACGGGTGCGATACGTGCTAAAAATGTTTCCCAAAACTCACATTACCATTGCTGCTGCGGCTACCGTTGCTGTTACCGCAGCCATTCTCATGAGTCCCAGCAGCAACGTTGAAGCGAAAAGGATGTCCTACGCTCTGGATCTGGAGCAGGGCACCGTTTCCGAAGCCGACGCAGCGCCGGAGCAAGCAACATCGCCAGCGACTCCTGTTTTAGAGACTCAGCCGGAAGCACCTGAGTCCGATATCGCGACCGAGGCCAGTCAGCAGGCAAAGCTCTCCGTTCCCGAGGAACCTGCTGCTGCGAAACAACCAGAACTCGATTGGCAAACTTTTGCGATCAAATCCGGCGATACGCTCTCCTCTCTTTTCAAGAAGGCCGGCTTCAACGACGGCATCATGCTTTCGGTTATTCACGGCAACGGTGAGGCCGAAAAGCTTCAGCGCCTATATGCTGGCGAGACCATTCGTTTTGCGACAACCGAAGACGGCAAGCTTGCCGCCATCGACTTGCAACGGAACCTTCTGGAAACCCTGAAGATTACCAAAGACGGGGAGAGCTTCGCCGGCGAAACCGAAATACGGAAGCCAGAAGCTCGGCCGGCCTTCGCGTCCGGCACCATCGACGGGTCCTTGTATCTTGCCGCACGTGAGGCCGGCCTTAACGACCGCCTTACCATGGAACTTGCTGGCATCTTCGGCTGGGACATCGACTTTGTTTACGATGTTCGGAAGGGCGACCAGTTCGAGGTGGTTTACGAAGAACTCTATCTGGACGGCGAAAAGTTCGACACCGGTCGGATCCTGTCTGCCAGATTTGTTAACCGTGGTGAAGAAAACCTTGCCCTGCTCTACACAGACAGCAATGGCGACAGTGACTATTACGCCCCGGACGGCAAGAGCATGCGCAAGGCTTTCCTGCGCACCCCGATAAATGCCCGAGTTTCTTCTCCGTTCAATCTTCAGCGCCGCCACCCCGTGCTGGACGTTGTCCGCCCACACGAGGGCACGGACTATGCAGCGCCTCCCGGAACCCCGATCAAAGCCGCAGGTTCAGGACGCGTAAAATTTGCCGGCTGGAAGGGCGGCTACGGACGGACCGTTATCCTCCAGCATGGTGACAACATTACCACCCTGTACGCTCACATGAGCCGCCTGGGCAAAGGCATCAAGAACGGCACCCGGGTGAAGCAGGGTCAGACGATTGGTCATGTTGGCTCATCGGGCATGGTGACGGGCCCACACCTTCACTACGAGTTCAGACTGAACGGGTCACCGCGTAACTCGCGCACCGTCAAGCTGCCGGATGCCAAGCCCATTCCGTCTTCAGAGATGGCTCGATTCAAGAAGTTCACCGAACAACGAATCGCCCAGTTTGACGTTTTCCGCGAGAGCTATCAGCAACTCGCACTTGCCTCGGACGACTGAGCAAAGCATGGAAGCCTGGGTCGGGTTGATGTCGGGCACCAGCATGGATGGCATTGATGCCGTGCTGGTGTCTTTCCAAAACAACACCGCACACATCCACGCGTCGCACACGACCCCGTACCCCGATCAGATTCGCCACCGGCTGCTCGCCGCCAGCCAGAATCACGCCGCGCCTGACGAAATCGGGGAACTCGACACCCTGGTCGGCACACTGTTCGCCAAGGCGGCGAACGAGGTTATTCAGTCGTCCGGCTTTGACCGGGCTACAATTCGCGCTATAGGCAGCCACGGACAAACGCTTCGTCACCAGCCTTCCGGCACCGCACCTTTTTCCATCCAGATTGGCAATCCTTCCGTTGTGTCCGAAGCCACCAACATCACCACGGTCGCCGATTTCCGGAGACGGGATATGGCCGCCGGCGGCCAGGGAGCGCCGCTGGTTCCTGCCTTCCACAAGGCGTTTTTCAGCTCGGAGACAGAGAACCGCTGTATTCTTAACCTGGGCGGCATTGCCAATATTACCTGGCTCCCGGCCAGCACCAACGCTCCTGCAACTGGTTTCGACACCGGCCCGGCCAATGCGCTGATGGATGGCTGGTGCCTGGACCAGACCGGGCTTCCATTTGACAGTGATGGCCATTGGGCCCGCGAGGGAACGGTTAACCAGGAGCTTCTTGATGACATGCTTTCCGATGCCTACTTCTCCAAGGCACCTCCAAAAAGCACGGGAAAAGAGCGGTTCAATCTGGACTGGGTAAGAACAATGGTAGGTCGCCACCCCGAGATCCCGACCCAGGACATTCAGAGGACCTTACTGCAGCTGACCGTCAAAAGCGTCGTTAACCAGCTGCCTGAGACCACGGATCTCCGGATTTACGTATGCGGCGGCGGAGCGCGAAATCCGCTTTTGATGGAGGAGCTCGGCAAGGCCCTGCCGGAGGCCAGCCTTTCACTGACCTCGGAACTGGGGGTAGATCCTCAAATGGTCGAACCTGTCGCATTTGCCTGGCTGGCAAAACAGGCGTCCGAAGGTAAGCCGGGAAACCTCCCTGACGTAACCGGCGCGGCCGGCCCTCGCATACTGGGTGCTATCTACCCGGCCTGAAGTCTTTGCGGATCAGATGGAGAAGGAACTGCCACACCCGCAGGTGGAACTGGCGTTGGGGTTCTGGACCACAAACTGTGAGCCTTGCAGACCTTCCTGGTAATCAATGGTGGCGCCCACCAGATACTGGTAACTCATCGGATCGACCAGTAGAAAAACACCATCCCGTTCAATCACGGTGTCTTCTTCATCCTGGTTTTCATCGAACGAGAAGCCATACTGAAATCCGGAACAGCCACCGCCTGTGACAAAGACGCGAAGTTTCAGCTCGGGATTTTCTTCTTCCTCGATCAACTCGCGTACTTTGGCAACGGCACTGTCACTGAAGAACAGTGGTGTCGCCATTTGTTGCTGGACTGCGCTCAAGTTCGCCTCCGGATTATCGTGAACAACTCAGGCGATTATGATATTCCCGACTAAAACAATCAACTATTCGGACTTTCCACCATCGGCTGAAACCTCGGATTCCGAGGCCTGATCATCCGCAGAATCCTGCCTGGGCCCGGATGCAGAGGATTTGGCATCCTGTGACAGCAGGCCGACAGGCTCCCGCTGGTGAACCAGATTGCCGTTTACCGAGGCACCCATCGCCATTTCGATCAGGTTGTAGTAAACGCTGCCATTGATAGAGGCTTTTTCCGCCAGTTCAAGATGTGCCGAGGCGTAAACATCACCATTCACGGTTCCGTTGATAATGACGTGGGGCGCATTAATATCCCCCGTTACCTCTCCAACTTCTGAAATCCTGAGTACCGCGTCGGTGCCCTCATCGGCAACGACCTTGCCGCGAATACGGCCATCCACGTGAAGACCACCGCTGAAATGCACATCGCCTTCCACGTTCGTTCGTGAAGAAATCAGGGTGTCAAAATGGCCGGTGGGGCGGCGCGGTTTCTGCTTTTTCTTGCCAAGCATGTCAGTTCTCCGTTAAGTCATCCCAGTTAAAGGTGCGCTCGGCTTGTGAAGATTTTCGTCCCTCCGCCTGGGCTACCACCTGGATTTCAAGCGGTTCGAATTGGTCCGGCAGTTTCAGGGAACCTTCGACATCCTGAAAATACCGGAAACGGAATTTAACACCGAGATCGGCTATGTCCTCCGAGAGGTCACGCAAAGCAATGACCTCTTTTTCCTCATCGCGTAAACCAATGACATTCACCGCTACCACACCTGAAATGTAGCTTTTGTTGTTACCAACCTGAGTCAGCACCAACTTGAAATCGTAGCTGTCCTGGTTACGGGCCCGAACCAGGGTAAAGCTGTCGACCTGCAGACCCTTGCTGGTTTCCGAGGGTGCCATGATGTTTTTATAGAAAGTCAGATCCGATTGCAGTGATCCAATCCGGGTTTCCAGATCCACTATGGTTTTTCGCGCCTGGTTCAGGGCCTGCTCATCGATCGCCCGCCCGCGTTCCAGGTTGATCAGCTGCTGCCGGGCCTTGCGATAGTCGTCACGCAACTTCTCGACTTCGTTCTCCAGCACCTGGTTCGACTCCTCGGCACTGGAGAAACGAAAACCACCCTGGGCCAGACCTGTCGCATACCCGGCAATCGCCGCCACAACGGTGAATGCCAGCAGGATGGCCGTTCTTCGCAGGCGGTACCCCGGCCGATGCCGGATAACCACATACTCTTCGGCCGGCTTTCGCTGTTCGCTCACAATCGTCCCTTGGGCATCAAGGCAGCAACGCCGGGGCCTCAAGCCCCATGGTTTCTCTCAGACCGAACATGATGTTCAT
>JAWWAM010000163.1:0-6332 GCA_033721715.1 Marinobacter sp. | reverse complement strand
CGATGGTGCCAGCAACGCTCGCACTTGGCATGGCTGGCAGAGGCAACTTTCACCAACAACCCTTCATGGGAAGTCTGTTCGGCATCATCGGCCTCGGACACCGGCCTCACCATAGCCTCAGAAGTGATGAGCACAAAGCGAAGCTCCTCACCCAGATAGTTCAGGTCCTGTGCCAGATTGCCTTCGCAGTAAAGCGTCACTTCCGCGCTCAGGGAACCCTTGATCTCACCACGCCCACGGGACTCTTCGAGGCATTTGTTCACCGCTTCTTTTACGCTGTAGATCCGGCTCCAGTAATCGCGGCCGAGCTCTACGTTATCCGGCAGCGCTGTCAGACCCTCGTACCAGGTTTCATAAAACACGGTATCGCCACGCTTGCCGGGCAGGTGCTGCCAGATTTCATCAGCAGTGAAACTCAAGATAGGTGCGATCCAACGCACCAGGGCTTCCGCCACATGATACAGGGCTGTCTGGCAGGAGCGACGCTCGCGGCTGTTGGCCTGGGTGGTGTACTGGCGGTCTTTGATGATATCCAGATAGAAGCCGCCCAGGGTGGCCTCACAGAAGTTGTATACCTTCTGGTAAATGCGCAAGAAAGCGTAGTTCTGGTAATCCTCGTTCAGCTCTTCCTGCAGCTGCAGGGCCTTGTCCACCATCCAGCGGTCGAGAGCAATCATATCCTCCGGGGCCACGGCGTGCTGCGCCGGTTCGAACCCGGTGAGGTTACTGAGCAGGAAGCGGGCCGTGTTACGGATGCGGCGATAGCCATCCGCGGTCTGCTTGAGGATATCCTTGGAGACCGTCATCTCACCGCTGTAGTCGGTAGCCGACACCCAAAGGCGCAGGATATCCGCACCCAGCTCGTTCATTACTTCCTGAGGCGCAATCACGTTGCCCAGTGACTTGGACATCTTGCGGCCCTTGCCATCGACAGTGAAGCCGTGGGTCAGCACCTGTTTGTAGGGTGCTACACCGTTCATCGCAATGGAGGTTTTCAGGGAGGACTGGAACCAGCCACGGTGCTGATCGGAGCCTTCCAGGTACATATCCGCCGGGAACTGGCCCAGCTCCGCGCGGGGGCGCAGCACGGATTCGTGGGTCACGCCGGAATCAAACCACACGTCCAGTGTATCCATGACCTTCTCGTACTGCTCAGCATCGCTGCCCAAAAGCTCTGTCGCGTCAATGTCGTACCAGGCGTCAATGCCGCCCTTTTCGATTTCTTTTGCCACGGCTTCGATCAGGTTCTGGGTATCCGGATGCAGTTCCTGGGTCTCCTTATGGATAAACAGGGTGATCGGCACGCCCCAGGTACGCTGGCGCGAAATGCACCAGTCCGGGGACTGCTTGAACATGGCTTCGATACGGTTCTGCCCCCAGGCAGGCACCCAGCGCACGCCCTTTATGGCTTCCAGGGCGTTGTTCCGAAGGTTTTCCTTCTCCATGCTGATAAACCACTGGGGGGTGGCGCGATAGATCAGTGGTGTCTTGGTGCGCCAGCAATGGGGGTAGCTATGGCTGAACTTCTGGGCCCGAACCAGCTTACCCTCACGCTCCAGAGCCGCGCACACCGGATCATCGGCTTTGTAAACGTGGACACCGGCGAACTCACCGGCGGCCTGAGTGTAGGTGCCGTCGGCCTTGACCAGGCTTATGGTCTCAATGCCATAGGCCTTGCCTACTTCAAAATCTTCCATCCCATGGTCCGGCGCGGTATGAACTGCGCCAGTACCGGCGTCAGTGGATACATGGTCACCCAGGATGAGCGGAACCTGCTTGTCATACACCGGGTGCCTGAGAGCCAGTTTCTCCAACGTAGCGCCAGGCACCGTCGCCAATACCTCGTATTTCTCAACACCCCAGCGTGACATGATGCCATCGATCATTTCCGCGGCGACAATCATCCGCTCAGGGCCCTGACCGGCATCAACCTGCACCAGCGCATAGTCCAGTTCGGCGTGGATGGAAACCGCCTGGTTTGCCGGAATAGTCCAGGGGGTGGTGGTCCAGATCACCACCGAGACGTCACCCTCACCTTTGTCCGTACGGAACAAATCGAGCCCCTGCGCCTGATCCACCACGGTGAAACGCACATCGATCTGTACCGAGGTCTTGTCCTGGTACTCCACTTCGGCTTCTGCCAGTGCAGACTGCCCCACGACGCTCCAGTAAACCGGCTTGAACCCGCGAACCAGGTGCCCCTTGGCGATGATTTTGCCCAGAGCACGCACAATGCCCGCTTCCACTTTCGGGTCCATGGTCAGGTAGGGTTTTTCCCACTCCCCCATGACCCCGAGGCGGATAAAATCGGTTTTCTGGCCGGCGATCTGCTTGGCGGCGTAGTCACGGCATGCCTGACGGAAGGTCTTATAGTCCACCTTCACCCCTGCCTTACCGATTTCCTGTTCGACTTTGTGCTCTATGGGCAAGCCATGACAGTCCCAGCCCGGCACGTAAGGGGCGTCGTAGCCCATAAAGCTACGGGACTTGACGATCATGTCCTTGAGAATCTTGTTGACCGCATGACCGATATGAATGCTGCCGTTGGCGTAAGGAGGGCCATCGTGAAGGATGAACTTTTCCTGGCCTTCCCGCTGCTGGCGCAGGGTGCCGTAGACATCCAGCTCCTGCCAGCGCTTGAGCATGTCCGGCTCACGCTTGGCGAGGTTACCGCGCATCGGGAAGGCGGTTTCAGGCAGATTCAGAGTGTGCTTGTAGTCGCTCATGGTAATGGTGCGTAGCTCAGGTTGTTAAATGTCGGTCAGTGTCCGGTGGCTGAAGAGCCATGGCCTGCAATCCAAGCCCGGGCGTTATCGAAATCGCGGGCAATCTGCTGTTTAAGTTCATCCACCGAGTCGAATTTCACTTCGTCCCGCAAGGCATGGCGGAAAACCACATCCAGTCGCTGGCCGTAAAGTGTGCCAGCAAAGTCAAAAAGGTGCACCTCCAGCGATGGCTGTTTCCCATCTACCGTGGGGCGCAATCCGATATTGGCAATGCCGTCGAATACCCGCCCGTCTTCCAGGGTGGCGCTGACCACGTAAACGCCGTTCAGCGCCGGCATCTGGGGCAGCAACACGTTTGCGGTTGGTGCGCCGATCTGCCGGCCGAGCTGACGCCCATAAACCACGCGCCCGCGGATGCGGTAGGGATGACCCAGCAGCTCTTCGGCCTCCTCTATCCGGTTCTCCGCCAATACGTTACGAATCCGGGTACTGCTGACACGCTCGCCGTTAACGGTGACCGTGCGGGTATTTTCAACGGTGAATCCACGCTGTTCGCCGACTTCCCGCAGCAGTGCAAAGTCACCTGCCCTGTCGCAGCCAAAGCGGAAATCATCCCCCACCACCAGGTGGCGAACGCCGAGCCCGTCAATCAGTACATCCTCGATGAACCCCATGCCGGAGTAGCTGCGGAATTTCTCGTTAAACCGCAGGCACAACACAATATCAATGCCGGATGCCAACAGTGATTCGAATTTCTGCCGGAATGCCGTTAACCGCGGCGGAGCCTCCATGCCCTGGAAAAACTCACGGGGCTGAGGCTCGAACACCATGACAACGGACGGCACACCAAGCTCAAGGGCCTTCTCATGAACCTGGTCGATGATGGTCTGGTGCCCCAGGTGAACTCCGTCGAAATTCCCGATAGTTGCAACGCAGCCGTTCGCCAGCGGCCCATCAGCCTGCTGTGCAAAGTTTTTCAGGTTGGTCAGGCCCCGGATCAGACGCATGTAAAGCGAACCCTTGTTTGCCAGCGGTGCATGGTTTCACTGGTGAGAAAACGCGCGATTATAACCTACCTGTGGCGGAAATGTCTTACCCGCACCCCGGCCAGTGCCAACACGATAAAATACACAGCAACGCCGGAGACTACGAGAATACCCATATCGGTGGCCCGCTGAAGACCTCCCGCCCCCAGCCACCGGTCAACCGGCGGCTGCAGCCACAGAATCGCCACGACCAGGGCTCCATTGGCAAGCCCGACCTGGATCAGGAATCGCGGCCAGCCTGGCTGCCATTTCCACGCGCCTTCCTTGATCAACCCCCGCCACAACAGACCAGTGTTCAGCCAAGCCGATAGCGACGTGGCCAACGCCAGCCCTGCGTGCGCCAACGGAAAGATCAGCGCCAGGTTGAACACCATATTGGCCACCATCGCTATGATGCCGATCTTCACCGGGGTCTTGGTATCTTCACGGGCAAAAAAGCCCGGCGCCAGTACCTTGATCAACATAAAGGCCAGAAGGCCGGCAGAATACGCGCGCAGACTCTGGGCCGCCATGGCTACATCCCTGTCTGTGACTTCGCCATAGTGAAACAGGGTTGCGATCAAAGGTTCTGCCAAAAGGGCCAGAGCCAGCGCAGCTGGCAAGCCGATCAGAAGTACAGCCCGAACGGCCCAGTCCAGCGTTGCCGCAAACTGGTCAGCAGAGGCGGCCGCGTGCTTTCGGGAAAGGCTCGGGAGGATAACGGTAGCGATGGCTATACCGAAAACGCCCAGGGGCAACTCCGACAGGCGATCGGAATAATAAAGCCAGGAAACACTGCCGGTCTGCAGAAACGACGCCAGCACCGTATCCAGCAGCAGGTTAATCTGGCTCACCGAGACACCGAACAGCGCCGGCACCATCAGCTTCAGAATCCTGCTTACGCCTTCGTGTTTGTAGTCCACCCTGGGCCGCGGCATCAGCCCCAACTGCATCAGAAAAGGAATCTGGAAGAAAAGCTGGAGTGCCCCGGCAATAAAAACGCCCCATGCCAGGGCGATGATGGGGGTTTCCATTAACGGCGACAGAAAGATAGCAGCGCCGATCATCGCGAGGTTCAGCAATACCGGTGTAAACGCCGGGACGGCAAAGCGGTCATAGCTGTTGAGGATACCGCCGGCAAAAGCAGTGAGTGAGACCAGTAACAGGTACGGAAAGGTAATGCGCAGCATGTCGCTTGCCAGACCAAACTTGAGGTCATCATCCAGAAAACCTGGTGCGAAAACAGCCGTCAGCACAGGCGCACCCAACATGGCAACCGCAGTTACGCCCAGCAGCACCAGCCCCAGTGAGCCAGCCACGGCGTTGACCAGCCGCCTGACTTCAGTGACCGATTCCTGCTCACGATAGGAAGAAAGCACCGGCACGAAAGCTTGGGAAAAGGCTCCCTCAGCGAACAGGCGACGCAGAAAGTTGGGGATTTTGAAGGCAACAAAAAAGGCATCGGCACTTGCCCCGGCACCGAAATAACGGGCAATCACCATGTCCCGCACCAGGCCAAGGACCCGCGACAGCATCGTCATTATGCCGACAATACCGGATGACCTCAGCAGTCCCGGGGGCTTGGGCAAAGCCTTCTGTTTTTCTCTGTGCTCAGGTTCGGACGACATTCGTGGCCTGGACAATGGTTTAATAGATTCGGGAGTTCGCCGGGACTCAACGGCCCTGATTTCGGTATTTACGTAAGGCCTTAAGGAGCTCTCCGGCAATGAGCGGCGAGTTTACCACAGGCCTTGTGGATACCGGGATGAAATAGCGTTGAGCCTTGACATTTTGGGGCGTTGGCGGCATAGTTCCGCGTCATTTATTTCGACGCGCTGGTTTTGGCGCGCCCGCGATTTTTACGAATCGTTTCACACGAATTTCGGATTTCACAGATCTCAGGAGTTATACGGTGGCAAATTCCCCGCAAGCCAAGAAGCGCGCACGTCAGAACGAGAAGAACCGCAAGCACAATGCCAGCCTGCGTTCCATGGCGCGCACTTATATCAAGAAAGTCCAGGCCAACATTGAAGCCGGCAAGCCGGAGGAAGCAGAAGCCGCTTTCCAGAAGGCTCAGCCGATTATGGACAGCATGGTTAACAAGGGCGTGTTCGCCAAGAACAAGATTGCTCGCCAGAAGAGCCGTCTGAGTGCCCGCATCAAGGCCCTGAAGACTGCGTAAAACGCCCCTTCGGAACCTTGAATGAAGAAACCGGCCAATCTGGCCGGTTTTTTTTGTGTCTGAATGCTTGCCTGGGTGCACAGTAAAGGCCGGCAACCCCCTCCCCAAACACGCCGTAAACCCATCCCTGGGGGCTCGGCATTGCCATCCCTGGCAATGCACGGTTTGGGGAGGGGGTTGCCGGCCTTTACTCCCGAACTGCAGAGTTAATCAGACAATGACCATGTTATCGCGGTGGATCATCTCCTCGTCGGAAATGTAGCCAAGAACTTCCGTAATGCGATCACTGGAGCGGCCGGCGATGGCTCTGGCTTCGTCAGCGTCGTAGTTGACGAGGCCGCGGGCGATTTCTTTGCCGGTTTCGTCGACGCAGGAGACCATTTCGCCGCGGCGGAACTG
>JAWWAM010000162.1:0-6334 GCA_033721715.1 Marinobacter sp. | reverse complement strand
TCTTATAATTGATTCGGATGAGCATGCCCGTTCGGAACTGGGTCGGTACCTTGAAGCCCGGGGTTTCTACGTGACCGGCTATCCGGACCTGAATTCGGCCCGTGCTCTGTTCAATGACAATATTCCGGACATCATCTTCGCCGACATGTCGCCCGACGCCATTGGTGAGTTGGCGTCCAGGCTGGAAGATGCCGAAACCTTCTCCCCGATTGTTGCCTGTTATTCCACCGAAGATGCTCCTGAGGTCGTCAATGCCCTGCGGGCCGGGGCAGCAGACATTGTGCTTAAACCCTGTTCGGACGATCGTGGTGCACTGGATGACGTCATCGGCAAGCTTTTTGACCGGGTGCGGGTTAACCGCCTCAATCAGCTTTACCGCCAGGAACTGGAAGAAGCCAACCGCGACCTGCGTGACGGGATTGCCGAGTTGCGAGCCGACCAGCGGGCAGGGCGCAAGGTTCAGCTGCGCATGCTGCCTGACAACGACCAGATCCTGTCCGGCCTTACAATCGACCATCTCATCAAACCCTCCTTGTTTCTCAGTGGCGACTTTCTCGATTACTTTCGTATATCTGAGGATAAAGTGCTGGTTTACATTGCTGATGTGTCCGGCCACGGAGCCAGTTCGGCCTTCGTAACCGTGCTGCTTAAAAACCTGACCAACCGCCTTCAGCGCAACCTGAGGCGTGGTTCCAGCGACGACATCCTTTACCCGGAGCGATTTCTCGAGCGAATCAACTCGGAGTTGCTGGATACCGGCCTGGGTAAGCACGTGACCGTATTTGTCGGGATTATTTCAACCACTGACAGGCGCCTGCGCTATTCCGTTGGTGCGCATTTCCCCATGCCCATCCTGTCGTTTGAAGGCGGAAGCACGGCCTTTCTCGAAGGTAGCGGCTTGCCGGTAGGGCTGTTTGAGGCACCGGAGTGGGAGGTCTACGACGTGCCGCTGGAGGAACCATTTCGACTCATTCTGTTCTCAGACGGTATACTGGAAGTCATCAAGGCCAAAAGCCTTGATGAAAAGGAAAAGACATTACTTGAACTCGTCTCGGGAGGTAGTCACACTATTGCTTCGCTGAGCAAGGCTCTGAATCTCGACGAGATCACAGAGTTACCTGACGATATTGCTATCGTATCCGTTACGGATATCGTGCCGGCGGCGGACAACGATAGCCCAACGTCGAAATAGTGGCAGTGGATTCAATGGCTGGTTACAAGATCCTGCAAGCTGTAAAACAGGGCATTTATGTCCTCAAGTTTATTGGCGAAATCCGGCTGAACCTGTGTTCGACGCTGGACAATCTGGTTGAGTCCATCACCCAGGACCCCGAGTTCAAAACGGTGGTTATCGATCTCACGGAAACCGAGATTATTGACAGTACCACCCTTGGGCTGCTCGCCAAGATCGCCATGGCAGCCCAGAAACGCAGCAATTTCCTGCCAACGATGATTTCCACTAACCCGGATATAACCCGAATCATTACTTCCATGGGGTTCGACAAGATTTTTATTATTGTGCGCGAACCCGCCTCCCGCATTGAGGAACTGGAAGAAATACCCGTGTTGCGTGCCAGCGAGCAGGACGTCCGGGACAAGGTTCTCGACGCTCATCGGGTGTTGATGGGTCTGAACAGCCGTAACCGGGAAGAGTTCAAGAACCTGGTGCGCGCCCTGGAATGCGAAGAGTCCGGTTAAAAACCGGAGATCGTCATCGTATTATCCATTCCTGCCGGCCGTACCGGGCCAACGATAAGCAAGCAACAACGGAACAACTATGCCTGATAATAAAGCCCCACGGCCCATGGAGCCTGCTCCAACAGGCCACGATGTGGCAGTTCTCGGCGGCGGTAGTTTCGGTACCGCCATGGCCAAGGTTCTGGGAGAAAACGGCCATACCGTGCACTTCTGGATGCGTGATGCAGCTCAGGCTGATGAAATCCGCGATACCGGCGTTAACAGCCGCTACATGCCTGACATAAGGCTGACTGGCGATATCCAGCCTACAACCAGCCTTTCGGAGGCAATAGGCAGAGCCGAAATTGTATTAGTCGCTATTCCCAGCAAGGCATTTCGGGCCGTTATCCGCGATAACAGCGCCGAGTTCCGTGACGGACAGATCGTCGTCAGCCTCACCAAGGGCATAGAGGAGCAGGGTTTCAAACTGATGAGCGAGATCCTGCAGGAAGAAATTCCCCGCTGCCGGATCGGTGTTCTCAGTGGTCCGAACCTTGCGGGTGAAATCGTAAACCAGGATCTGACCGCCACGGTTATTGCCGCCAAGGATCCGGACGTTCGCCGTACCGTTCAGGAACTGCTGGGCTGCGAGTACCTTCGGGTATACGCCAACGTCGACGTATATGGTGTGGAGCTGGCTGGGGCGCTGAAAAATATCTATGCCATCGTGGCCGGCCTGGCCTCGGCGCGGGATCTTGGCGAAAACGCCAAGGCCATGCTGATCACCCGTGGGCTCGCAGAGATGAGCCGCTTTGCTGTCAGCCTGGGCGCCAACCCGATGACGTTTATGGGGCTGGCGGGCGTCGGGGACCTGATTGTAACTTGCACTTCTCCGAAGAGTCGCAATTATCGTGTGGGCTATGCCGTTGGCAAAGGGCAGGCGCTCGACGATGCAGTTGCCGAGCTGGGGCAGGTCGCAGAGGGCATTTACACCCTCAAACTCGTAAAGGAAAAATCCGAGGCCATTGGCATTTACATGCCACTGGTAAGAGGGCTGTATGAAATACTTTATGAAGGCGCGTCCATCAGTGCCGTGATTAACAGCCTGATGATGTCGGTTCAGAATTCCGACGTAGAATTCATTCTGCCTCGCACGCTCACCCAATAATGAGCCAACAATGTTTCTGCATCTCCGGAGGTAACCAGTGCATTTGATCATCATGCGTCACGGTGAAGCCGGCTGGCACTCACTCGACAGGGAGCGGGAACTGACGGAATTCGGTCGGCAAGGCGTTGCGGAGGTCGCCGCGCAGATTGCAGAGTCGCCCTGGCGGCCTGAATACATCTGGTGCAGCCCGTTGGTGCGTGCTCGCCAGACCGCAGCCATCGCCTCAGAAATCCTCAATTGTGCAGTTACAGAAAAAGACTATATCACTCCGGATGATGAGCCGGGGCGTTGTCTGGACGAACTGATCGAAACGGCACCGTCACAGTTGATGATAGTCTCTCATATGCCTTTTGTTGGCAGTCTTTCAACGTTGCTGGTTGATGCTCACCGCAAAGGTATTCCCTTCATGACAGCCCAGGCAATCGTGCTGGAAATGCCCGTTGCCGGGCCGGGCTGCGCAGACCTAAGGGCCCAGTTTCTGCCGTAACCGGACTTACTCAGGAATCTCTTTTATGACCCAGAAGCCCGAAACCATTGCAGCGCAGGTTGAAAAGGCCCAGGCCGCTGGTAGCGGCTTGCCACCTCTGGACAAGTGGAATCCGGACCTGTCGGGAAACATCGATATCGTTATCGCCCGTGACGGCCAATGGCTCTATCAGGGCAAGCCTATCGGTCGGGAGGCCATCGTACGGTTATTCTCTACCATCCTCCGGCGCGAGGAAGACGGCCACTACTACCTGGTCACGCCGGTAGAGAAGTGGCGGATTACCGTTGAAGACGCACCGCTTCTTGCCCACTCACTTCAGGCAACTGGCGAGGGAAGGGAGCAGGTACTGTCGGTGACCACCAATACCGGCGAAACCATTGAGATTGGCGAGACGCACCCGCTACAGGTTGGAACCTACGAAGGTACCGACGAGCCGCGGCCAGTGGTACACCTGCGCTATGGCATTGACGCCCGGCTGGTCACCGCGGCGTATTACGACCTGGCTGACCTGGTGACAGAAGAAGCCCATGCAGGCGAAACCGCGATAGGTGTCTGGAGTAACGGAAATTTCTATAAAATTGCCGCCAACGGTTGAATTCAGGGGCACCGTCCCAAATAACTGACGGTAGAAAACGCAGTACGACACTTGTTAAACTGTATTTTCGAACTTGTTACCGAGCCTGGCTCTCTAACGAGGCCCGGTGGTCGTAAGTCCCTCTGTGCAGTCTGGCTGTTCAAGATCACTTTCGATTACCCAAATTTAAATCAAACAGTCATTGCGACACGCAAGGAGATCACATGGCCCAACCTCGTGTTGTCACCATCCATTACACGCTCACCAACGACCAGGGAGAAGAACTGGATTCCTCCCGTGTAGAAGGTCGCGAGCCTCTGTCTTATCTGGAAGGTGCTCAGAACATCATCGGCGGACTGGAAAACGCGCTGAACGAAAAGAACGCTGGCGATCAGGTGAAAGTATCTGTTGAGCCCGGCGAAGGCTACGGCGAAGTCAACGAAGAGCTGGTTCAGCCGGTTCCGCGTTCCGCGTTTGAAGGTGTGGACACCATCGAGCCGGGCATGCAATTCCAGGCACAGACTCCGGGCGGTCCCCAGGTAGTTCGTGTTGTGGAAGTAGGCGACGAAACTGTCACAATCGACGCAAACCACCCGCTGGCAGGCCAGACCCTGCACTTTGACGTGGAAGTGGTAGAAGCGCGCGAAGCAACCGACGAAGAGCAAGAGCACGGTCACGCTCACTGATCGCTTTTCCGGTTGTATATGAAGCGGCCCCTTGTGGGCCGTTTTTTTGTACCTGAATTAAAAAACGGCCCGATAAGGGCCGTTTTTCCAACACTCCGAATTACATGTTCGGGTAATTCGGGCCACCACCGCCTTCCGGCGTCACCCAGGTAATATTCTGGGCCGGATCCTTGATGTCGCAGGTTTTGCAGTGCACGCAGTTCTGCGCGTTTATCTGGAACTTCTTGCCGCTGCCATCATCGGCATCAACCACTTCGTACACACCGGCCGGGCAATAACGTTGCGCAGGCTCGTTGTACTTCGGCAGATTCTCCTTGATGGGAATCGCTGGATCAGACAACTTCAGGTGAACCGGCTGATCTTCCTCATGGTTGGTGTTGGAAATAAACACCGAAGACAGCTTGTCGAAGGTCAGTTTGTTATCCGGCCTCGGATAATCAATCTTCTTCGCCTGGTCAGCCTGCTTGAGAGTGGCGTAGTCTGGCGTTGTATCGTGGAACGTAATCGGCAGACTGCGACGCAGGATGTTCTGCTCGAAGTAAGCGATGGCGCCGCCCACGAAGTTGCCGAACTTGTGCATGCCCGGGCTGAAGTTGCGCTCGTCGTAAAGCTCTTTATACAGCCAGCTGTCCTTGAAGCGATCCTCAAAGCTGGTGATTTCCTCACCATTCTTGCCCCCCTTCAGGGCCTCGAACACAGCCTCAGCGCCCAGAATGCCGGACTTCATGGCCGTATGGGAGCCCTTGATCTTGGAGCTGTTCAGAGTGCCTGCGTCACAGCCCAGCAGCAGGCCGCCGGGGAAACTCATCTTCGGCAGGGAGTTAAAGCCGCCCTTGGTGATGGCGCGGGCACCGTAGGCCACTCGCTTGCCACCTTCCAGGTGTTTGCTGATTTCCGGATGCAGTTTCAGGCGCTGGAACTCATCAAACGGGCTGAGGTGCGGGTTGCTGTAGGACAGATCGGTGATCAGGCCAACATAAACCTGGCCATTTTCCAGATGATAAAGGAAGGAGCCGCCGGTAGAGCCGGATTCGTTCAGCGGCCAGCCAGTGGTGTGGATAACCAGGCCCGGTTCGTGTTTGGCCGGATCGAT
This sequence comes from Marinobacter sp., assembly GCA_033721715.1. GTDB lineage: Bacteria > Pseudomonadota > Gammaproteobacteria > Pseudomonadales > Oleiphilaceae > Marinobacter. The sequence continues at coordinate 649 of JAWWAM010000162.1, read as the reverse complement.
GTCCCACAGTTCCTTGATGCCGATGCCGTAGTGCTGCGGATCTTTCCCTTCGTCCAGCTTGAAGTCGTTGATCAGACGCTTGCCCAGGTGGCCACGGCAGCCTTCGGTAAACAGGGTGTACTTGGCGCGCAGCTCCATTCCCGGCATATAGCCGTCTTTCTCGGAGCCGTCGCGGGCAACGCCCATATCGCCGGTGATGATGCCTTTTACCTGGCCGTCTTCAACGATGGTTTCTGAGGCTGCGAAACCGGGATACACCTCAACACCCAGGCCTTCTGCCTGTTCGGCCAGCCAGCGGCACAGGTTGCCCAGGCTGATAATGTAGTTGCCATGGTTGTGCATGTTTTTCGGCACAAAGGCATTGGGAATCTTGCTGGCGTTTTCCTGGTTTTTCAGCAGGAAAATGTCATCACGGGTGACCGGAGTGTTCAGCGGAGCGCCTTTCTCTTTCCAGTCCGGGAACAGTTCGTTGAGGGCAGTGGGCTCGAAAACCGTGCCCGCCAGAATGTGGGCCCCGATCTCGGAACCTTTCTCAACAACACAGACGGTCAGCTCGTGCTCGGCTTCCTGAGCCATCTGCATAATGCGACAGGCTGCCGAGAGGCCGGCCGGGCCACCGCCGACGATCAGAACATCAAATTCCATCGAT
>JAWWAM010000161.1:0-6340 GCA_033721715.1 Marinobacter sp. | reverse complement strand
TACCGCAACCCTCTCTACAAGCTGCAGCTGACGGGCGGAAGTACCAGCATAGCGACCAGTTGGCAGCCATTAAGGGTAGCCGGGGCCTCTGCCCGCATCATGCTGATCAGCGCTGCTGCAAGCGTATGGGACGTCAGCCCGGAAGAGTGCCGGGCGGCTGACGGCCGGGTAGTGCATCCGGACGGCAGCCAGAGCCTGTCCTACGGCAAGCTGGTGGAGCTGGCGGCGAAGCAGAAGGTTCCCGGAGAGCCTGCTCTGAAACCCCGGAATGAATGGAAATACATCGGCAAGAATCGGGGCCGCCTTGATGCCGAAGCCAAATCCACTGGCGCACCGATTTACGGCATCGATGTGGAACTGGAGGGGATGGTTTATGCGGTGGTTTCCCGCCCACCGCGTTATGGCGCCCGTGTCCGCTCCTTTGACGATTCCGCTGCCCGCAAAATGCCCGGTGTGCTGGATGTGTTCGAAATCGAGCGGGGGATTGCAGTAGTCGCGGACAAATACTGGCGGGCTCGCAAGGCCCAGGACGCGCTGACCATTGAATGGGACAACAGTGCCGCCCTGAGTCTGTCGAATGACCAGGTATTTTCTTCCTATCACAAAGCGGCCGACGAAGACCCCGGCGAAAGCGAACGCAGCGAGGGCGACTACGGCGATGCGGTTGAAAGCGCTGAACACCTGGTTGACGCCAGTTACGAGCAGCCCTACCTGGCCCACGCCACGCTGGAGCCGATGAATGCCACCGCCTGGTACCGGAACAACGGAATTGAAATCTGGGCACCCACCCAGGCACCGGATCTTGGCCGTATTGCGGCCGCCAGGGTAACCGACCTGTCACCGGACGATGTGACCGTCCATACCACCTTCCTCGGTGGCGGTTTCGGGCGTCGGCTGACCAACGATTACATTGAGGAAGCTTCGGCCGTGGCGTTCAAGGTGGGCAAGCCGGTCAAGCTGATCTGGTCGCGGGAGGAAGACACTCGCCACGATCTGTATCGCCCGGCCATGCTGCATCGTATGCAGGCCAGTGTCAGAGGTGATCAGCTTACCGGCTGGCACCACCAGATTGTCGGCCCCCAGATACTGGACTGGTACGTGCGCAATGCGGCGCCCGCACAGTATCCCTGGGCGCCAAAGTTTCTCTACAACACCCTGGGGCGGGTGGGGCTAATGGCCGAAGGAATAGCCACACCAAAAGATCACTCCGCCATCGAAGGCGCCATCGAGTATCCCTACAGGGTATCGAATCTTGATATTCGCCACACCCACACAGATCCTGGAGTGCCGGTGTCCTGGTGGCGGTCAGTGGGTTTTTCCCATAATGGTTTTGCGGTCGAAACCTTTATGGATGAGCTTGCCCACGAGTTAGGGCAAGATCCATATCAGTTCCGGCGCTCGCTGATTGACCATGAGCCCAGGCACCTGGAAGTACTGGACCGTGCTGTCAGACTGTCCCAATGGGATGACGGGGCCCCGGAAGGCCGGGCGCGCGGGATCGCTCTGTTCCGTAGTTTTGGCACTTACGTGGCCCAGGTGGTCGAAGCCAGTGTCGAGGCCGGGGAAATCCGGGTGCACAAGGTGGTCTGCGCAGTCGACTGTGGTCAGGTGGTCAACCCGGACATTGTGCGTGACCAGATTGAGGGTGGTGTGATTTTCGGTCTCACGGCGGCACTTTACGGCAATATTACCTTCAGGGACGGGCAGGTCCAGCAGAGCAATTTCCATGATTATCCGTTAATGCGGCATGACCAGCGCCCGGAAGTGGTTGTCGACATTGTTGAGAGCGACGAGGCGCCAACGGGCGTTGGCGAGCCTGGTGTTCCGCCGGTGATTCCGGCGCTGGGTAATGCGCTGTTTGCCCTGACTGGCAAGCGTCAGCGCAGGCTTCCCCTGAAAGTGCAGGTGTAACGACCAGATGGCCATTGGCGCCCATGAGTCTGTTTTTAACGACGTCCGGGGCTGGCTGCTGGCCGGAAAGCGGGTGTGGTTGTGTACCATCACTGAAACCTGGGGGTCTTCTCCCAGGCCCGCGGGATCCTGGCTGGCAGTCAGTAGCGATGGCGACTGGTCCGGTTCGGTGTCCGGTGGTTGCCTGGAGGAGGATTTGCTGAACCGCTGCGTTGCAGACGGGCCGGAAACTCCCCGGTTCATCGACTATGGCATCTCCGACCACGACCGGGATCAATTCCGGCTGCCCTGCGGTGGCCGTATACGCCTGCTTGTGGAGCCCCTGTGGCCCGAACGGGACTTGCCCCATGTGGAAGCAGTGCTGGAGGCGCTGAAAGCACGGAATCCGATTGTCCGAATTGTTTCCCCCGACTCCAATATCGCCCGGTGTGAGCTGGCAGACACCCGGCAAACCGGGATCACAATGGATGGGCAGGTATTGCGACACGGACTGATGCCCGAGTTCCGGCTGTTGCTGGTTGGCGCGGGTGAAGTGGCTCGCTACGTGGCAGAATTCGCCAGGGCAGCCGATTTTTCCGTCACTCTCTGCGAGCCCCGGCCAACCTTTTTCGAAGGCTGGAGCCATGCGGGCCTGGCACTGGTTCAGGCACTGCCCGATGACCTGGTCAGCCGCTCTTTCAATGACCCCTGGGCCGGCGTTCTGGCTCTGGCCCATGACCCCAGGGTGGATGACATGGCACTGCTGGCAGCATTGAATTCCGGCGCTTCTTACGTTGGCGCCATGGGCTCGGCCCGAACCTCCGCCGAGCGCCGGGAAAGGCTGGCATCGCTGGGGGTGGCGGAGGAACAACTGGGCAGGCTGAGAGCGCCCATCGGCATCAACATCCCCAGCAAGACCCCGGCCGAGATCGCCATTTCTGTGGTTGCGGACCTGGTCGCCGTACGTCACCATTTGCGGGTGGCCCGCCCATCCTTATAATGGAAAGCATCAAGCGCTGAACCGGCGTGTCTGTTCCGAGGTGTCTATTGTTTGACGTAACCCGCTACGCCATTGCCGCCCAGTCCATCATTGATGCCGGCCGATTTCTGTACGGCCAGGGCTGGTCTCCGGCCACCAGCAGCAACTATTCGGCGCGCATCGACGATGAACATATTGCCGTTACTGTGTCCGGTCGCCACAAGGGGCAACTGGTCGCCGGCGATGTGATGGTGGTGGATCTGGCCGGAAAAGCCGTTCAGAGCAATGCCCGCTCATCCGCTGAAACACAGCTGCACACCGTTCTGTACCAGACCTTCCCGGAAGTCGGTGCGGTATTGCATACCCATTCGGTCAAGGCGACAGTGCTGAGCCGGCTGCTGCCGGCCGGAGGGCCTCTGACATTGCAGGGTTACGAGTTGCAGAAAGCCTTTTCAGGCATCGATACCCACGAATCAGAGCTCACGGTACCGGTTTTCGACAACACCCAGGACATTCCTGCGCTGGCACGGCAAACCGGAGAATGGTTCCGCCAGCATCCCGGGCAGCCGGGCTACCTGATCCGCGGGCATGGCCTTTATACCTGGGGCAGGACCATGGCAGACTGCTTGCGCCATGTTGAAGCCTTTGAATTTCTGTTTGAATGTGAGCTTGAAACCATGAGGGTCCGCCGATGACAACCTTGAGTATTTTTGACCAGAGTGCGCCCGAATCCCCCCGTGTGGTCACCGAAGACGCTGGCAAGATTGCCAACCTTCTGGCAGAACACGGTGTGCGGTTCGAGCAATGGCCCACCCGGGACCTGCCTGCGGAAGCATCATCGGACGCCATCCTCGAAGCTTACGCAGGGGAGATCCAGGCACTCAAGGACGAGTGTGGCTTTCAGGCCGCGGATGTGATCAGTCTGAACCCGGACAACCCCCAGAAAGAGGCGTTCCGCAAGAAATTTCTGGATGAGCATGTACACAGTGAAGACGAGGTACGCTTCTTTGTTCGCGGCCAGGGGCTTTTTTACCTGCATTTCGGGGATCAGGTATACGCTGTTCTGTGCCAGAAAAACGACCTGATCAGCGTACCGGATGGCACGCGCCACTGGTTCGATATGGGCCCGGATCCGGCATTCACATGCATCCGCCTGTTCACTAACCCGGAGGGCTGGGTTGCGGACTTTACCGGTGAAGACATTGCCAGCCGGTTACCGCGCTACGAAAGCCTGGCAGGAGTGGCGGGATGATCCGCGTTATTCTCACTGACATCGAAGGCACCACCAGTTCGATTTCCTTCGTCCATGATGTACTGTTTCCCTATTCGGCAAAGTACATGGCTGATTTTGTGCGGGAAGGCGAGGGCGACACTACTGAAATCCAGGAGCAACTGGATGCTGTTGCAGAGATCTCCGGGGTCGCCAGGGATGACATCGAAGGGCTTGTCGAGGTGCTGGATGCGTGGATTCGCGAAGACCGCAAGGAAACACCGTTGAAGGCTCTTCAGGGAATGCTCTGGGAGCAGGGCTACCAACAGGGGGCCTTTCGTGGCCACGTGTATGAGGATGCCGCTGAATACCTTCAGCGCTGGCATGATCGGGGATTTCGCCTGTTCGTCTATTCCTCCGGTTCCGTGAAGGCACAGAAGCTGATATTCGGATTCAGCGAGGCAGGGGACCTGACACCGTTCTTTTCTGGCTACTTCGATACCCGTATTGGGGCCAAGAAAGAGCCGGAGTCTTACGGCAACATTGTGAACGAGCTTGGTGTGGAGCCCCGGACCGTGTTGTTTCTCTCGGATGTCGAGGCGGAGCTGAAAGCCGCTGAAAGCGCCGGGATGCAAACCGTCTGGCTGATTCGTGAGGGTGATATCCCGGAAACGGAGCGGCCGGTGGCCAGGGATTTTGCCGACGTTGACCGGTTTCTGCTGAAGCGCTGACGTGCCCTGTGTGCCTTCTTCTCTCAAAGTCCTTTGAGCAGGAGGCTCTGTGCCTGATAGACGAACCCTGATTACTCCGTTATTTTGCCTCGCCTTTGCTGGCTGCGCACCGGACTCCGGCGTTCGCGGATGGATGGATGAGTATGTCGCGGAGCTAGCAGGCGCGCTGGAGCTGAGCCCTGAGTTGTCCGGGATTGATCCGGTGGCGCAAATACCTCGCCGGCGTGAGCGTGTACTGAACCTGCCTGATCTGGATATGGGGATGCTGGATTTCCTCTCTCTCTATGGTTGTGAGCTGCAGTACGTGGTTGGTGAGCGAAATTCCATCATGGGCCGCGTGATGCAGCCGCTGAATCAATTGCGCTATGAAACCCGTTTTATCCGCGCGGCGCAGGACTGTCTCCCCGAGGCCGAGCGTGAGGGTGTGAAGGAAGAGCTGGAAGGGGCTATCGAGAGCAAGTCGGAAACGCTGGCTGTTGCAGTTTGGAACGCAACCTGGGGCGTGGAGGAGATTGAAAAACTGTTTACGCTCTCGCAGGGATACTATCCCCGGGACGGCGCTGCGACTCTTGTCGACGAGCTGGCGGCTGGCGTGCGTCAACTGAATCGGACAGTGGCAGGCCTGTTGAACGGTAACTTTGACGAGCCACTGGATTACGTGGGCGAAGTGCATCAGCGCTGGCAGGCAGAGCACCGGGCGGGCCAGTTACTGAACAGCGCCCGATTGCTGACCACGCGGCTTGATGATGCCACAGCGCTGCTGGTGGAGCGGATTGAAACCGATCCTCTGTGCCCGGAAGAGGGGGCTCGCCAACCGGCGGCAGCGCTCAAAGAAACCTACGAACGCAGCTATAACGGCGGCGTTGAGACCTATCTGGCCAGCGTCGGACAGGCCCGCAAAGCACTGATCGAACCGCTGGAGAAACTGGCCGCCCAGCAGTCCGATACCATGCCTGACGCCTTCCGGGAATGGTATCGACGTCACCTGGCGAGTGATACTGCACAAAGCCTCTGGCAGCAACTGGATGGCGCCGTTGAAGCCCACGATCGTCGCTGGCAGCAACTTCTCGGCCAGTGCGGCGTTTCCGCGGAGTCATGAACTGCGAAGCGATTCAACGCTGGCTTTCGGGGGTTACCCGCAGAATTTCCTCGACCGTGGTAGAACCGGCTGACACTTTCTGAGCGCCGCTGAGTCGCAAGGATTTCATGCCGTTCTTGTAGGCGTCCACCCTGAGTTGCTCCAGTTCGCACTGTTCGGTGATCTGCCGGATCAGATTGCCGGAGAGCTGCATGATTTCATACACCCCCGCGCGGCCATAATAGCCGGTATTGCGGCATTCCAGGCAGCCAACCGGGTGATAGACCTGCTTCGGGGTGGTTGCCTTCCAAGGCCTTGTCAGGCTTTGCCAGGCCTGCTCGTCCACCGGCCCCGGTTCCTTGCAGTGGGGGCAAAGGGTTCTGGTCAGGCGCTGGGCCATCACGCCCAGTACGGTGGCACGAATCAGATACGGAGGAATGCCGAGCTCCATC
>JAWWAM010000160.1:0-6353 GCA_033721715.1 Marinobacter sp. | reverse complement strand
GTCGCATTCCTGTGCTGGTGGACGGGTTTATTGTTTCGGTCGCCGCCCTCGTTGCCGTTCGCCAGCAGCCGGATGTCTGGCACTGGCTTGTGTTCGCCCATCAGTCCGCTGAACCGGGGCACCAGTCCGTACTGCAGGCGCTTGACGCCAGACCCTTGCTGGACCTCGGTATGCGGCTGGGTGAAGGCAGCGGCGCCGCAGTTGCGGTCCCCCTGCTTCGGGCGGCCTGCGAACTGCACAACCGGATGGCGAGCTTTGCGGATGCCGGTGTTACCGACAAGGGCCAGGCCGCGAGCCGGGGAACATAACCATGGACGGCAATACCACTACGTTTTTCGACCTGATCCGCCACGGAGAACCCGCCGGCGGGCCCATGTTCCGGGGCAGCCAGGACGACCCGCTGAGCGATACCGGCTGGCAGCAGGTCAATGCCGCGATAACCGAAAATGACCGCTGGGACCTTATCGTCACCTCGCCACTTATGCGCTGCCAGGCCTTTGCCCGGCAACTGGCCGAGCAGCGGCAATTGCCGGTCCATGAAGAACCACAGTTACGGGAAATTGGGTTTGGCGACTGGGAAGGCAGAACGTCCGCCGACATTATGGCTCGCACTCCGGACGCACTTAGCCGTTTCTGGAAGGACCCGGTGAACAATCCGCCACCCGGAGGCGAGGCCATCACCGAATTCAGCGAACGGGTCACCGCGGCCTGGCAACACTGGCAAAGGGAAGCTGCTGGCAAACGGGTACTGGTGGTGTGTCACGGAGGGGTGATACGCATGATTCTGGCAGAGGTGATGGGCATCCCCCTGGAACGCTCCTTCTCCGCCATTGCCGTGCCTTACGCCTGCCGCAGCCGTATCCGGATAGACGAATCCGGGCACGGGGTGCTCAGCTGCCTTCAGAGCCACGGCAGTCACTCAGCCTTTTAATGTCTGCGGCAGCCCGGCCACGCTCATCAGCACCCGGTCGCAGCTGGCGGCAAGGTCCTGGTTGAGCCAGCCCAGTTCGTCACAGAAGCGGCGGGTGAGCGGGTCCATCCCGATGGTGCCCAGGCCTACTTCGTTACTGACAATCACCACCTGGCCAGGATAATCCCTCAAAGCCTGCAGGAAGGCTGCCCGTTCGCGGGTGAATACGTCGTCACCGGCAAACAGCAGGTTGCTGACCCACAGGCTCATGCAGTCGATCAGCATTAAGGGCGGCCGCGGCTTTCTGCAATGCTCATCCAGCACCGCAGCGAGTTTTACAGGTGCTTCCACCAGGCCCCATTCCGATGGCCGGCTTCGCTGGTGGCGCGCCACCCGCAGGGCCATTTCGTCATCGCCAACCGTTGCGGTCGCCAGGTACACCACCGGCTCCCCCGAATCGCGGGCAACCTGTTCGGCCAGTGCGGTTTTACCGGAGCGGATACCCCCCAGAACAAGCGTACAAATACCAGACACAGACAATCCTTCTTCCCGTACAGCTAACGTCTTACCTCCCATCATGGCCGTAAAACAGCGCCACTGCTATATTGCGTGTTGAATTCTCCATGCCGAACAGGTGCCAAAAGGAAGCGAGTAATGCAGGCAGAGCTGATCGAAATACGCAACCACCTGGCCCAGCACGCGCCGTTTGATGATATGCCGGAAGAGACGCTCGACCGGATCGTCGCGGGCATCGAGGTTGCCTATTTCCGCGCAGGCACCGATATTCTCAAGTTTGGCGAACGCAATACCTACCTGCACTATGTTCGCAGTGGCGCCGTCGAGATGTACCGCCGCACGGGTGAACTCTACAACCGTCTCGGTGAAGGCGAGATTTTCGGCCAGTTCGGCCTGCTGATGAGTAAAACCGTGCGCTTCCCGGTCAAGGCTATTGAAGACTCCCTGATCTACCTGATCCCGGATGAGATTTTCCAGTATCTGTGGGAAAACGACGACAACTTCACCGATTTCGTGGAAGTCGAGGATCGCTCCCGCCTGCGTTCGGCCCTGTCCCGGCGGGAGAAGTCCAACCAGCCGATGACCGCGCGGGTGACCCGGCTGATCTCCCGTGAACCTGTCACGGCACCTAATACCGTTCGCCTGCAGGAAGCTGCCCGCATCATGACGGAGCAGGGCGTTTCGGCACTGCTGCTGATGGACGACAGCGGCGACAAACCCACGCTTTCCGGCATCATCACCGACCGCGACCTGCGCACCCGCGCACTCAGTGAGGCGCTGCCGTCGGAAACACCGGTCAGTGACATCATGACCGACAGCCTGATCACTACCAGCTCCAACTCGTTCATTTTCGAAGCCATGCTGACCATGCTTCACAACAATGTGCACCACCTGCCGGTCATGGAGGGCGACAATATTCGCGGCGTAATCGCGCTGTCGGATATCGTCAAACACGAGTCCCAGAGCAGCCTTTACCTGGTCAGCAACATATACCAGCAACAGGATGTAAAGGGCCTGAAACGCCTGAGCAAGGAGGTCCCCAACACCTTCGTACGCATGGTGCGAGAAGACGCCAACTCCCACATGATTGGCAGCGCCATGGCCGGTATCGGCCGCAGCTTCAGTCAGCGGCTGCTGGAACTGGGGGAGGAGAAACTGGGGCCACCCCCGGTACCCTACTGTTTTATGGCACTGGGTTCGATGGCCAGAGATGAGCAACTGGTGGTAACCGACCAGGACAACGCCATGGTTCTGGACGACAGTTTCGACCCGGCCCAACACGACGAGTATTTCCTCGCGCTGGCGAAATTCGTCAGCGACGGTCTGGCGGAGTGCGGCTACACCTACTGCACCGGCGATATCATGGCCACGAACCAGAAATGGCGCCAGCCGCTAAAAGTGTGGAAAGAGTACTTCGCCGACTGGACTGACAACCCGAAAGCCGAAGCCCTGCTCAACAGCAATATTTTCTTCGACCTGGACGGCATTTTCGGCCGTACCGAGTACACCGAAGAGCTCAAAGCCTTCATCGCCCAGAGGGCCAGCAACAGCCAGAGGTTCCTGGCCATGCTGGCGCGCAACGCTCTCAACCGCACGCCCCCACTGGGCTTTTTCCGCACTTTTGTGATGGAGGAAGGGGGCAAGCAGGCCAAAACCTTTAACCTCAAGCGCCGCGGTACTGCGCCGGTCTCCGACCTCATCCGGGTGCACTCCCTGGCCTGCGGCTCGAAAGCCCAGAATACCTTCAACCGTCTCAAGGCCATCGGGGAAACCAAGCTGATTCCGGAAGACGGAGTGGACAATCTGCGGGACGCCTTCGAGTTCATCGCCATTGTGCGGATTCGCCACCAGGCGCTTGCCATCGAGGCCGGCCGCGAGCCCGACAACAATGTGCGCCCGGAAGACCTGTCACCCTTCGAGCGCAGCCACCTCAAAGACGCCTTCCAGGTGGTCAGTCAGGCCCAGAAGTTCCTCAAGTTCCGATATCACGCACAGGTGGCCCGGAATGTCTGATGCCCATGAACCTATGGCCACCGACACCCCTATCGAGAAGCTGCCATGGCCCGAGCGTTTTCGTGAGCTTGCCAGCCAGGCCAGGGATGAGCGGCTGAAAGCATTCTACGAAGCGGGTTGCGTGGCTCCGGAAACACCCCTGAAAGACGTCCCTTTCGTGGGCCTGGATTTTGAAACCACCGGGCTGGACCCCAACAAGCACTCCATCGTCAGTATCGGGGTGGTGCCGTTCACCATTGACCGGGTGCATCTGGGGGGCTCCCGCCACTGGCTGGTGAAGCCGCAACTGCCGCTGCACCAGACTTCCATTACGATACATGGCATCACCCATACCGACATCGACAAGGCTCCGGACCTGTCAGAGGTACTTGATGAGGTTCTTGAAAGCCTGGCGGGACGCATTCCGGTGGTCCACTACCGCAGTATTGAAAGGCCATTTCTGAATGTCGCCCTGAAGTGGCGAATCGGGGAGGAAATACGTTTTCCGGTGATCGACACCATGGCCATCGAGTCCTATCTGCACCCGCGCAGACAACCCAGTTGGTGGCAGAGACTCAAGGGGCAACAGCCCATCTCCATTCGCCTGCCGGACAGCCGGCTCAGGTATGGCCTGCCGCACTACCCTCCCCACAATGCCCTGGTGGACGCCCTGGCCAGCGCAGAATTACTGATGGCCCAGGTTCAGCATCACTTTTCGCCAGAGACCCCCATCGGGGATCTCTGGCTGTAACCGGAAGCTTTACTGGTTGGAGGCGGTACGGCTGCTTTCCTCCACTTCACTGATCAATGCGCCGTAGCCCCGGGCTTGCATGTCCTCCAGCGGAATGAACTCCAGCGCCGCGGAATTCATGCAGTAGCGCAGGCCGGTCGGGGCCGGGCCGTCGTTGAACACATGCCCGAGATGAGAGTCCGCGTATTTGCTGCGGATCTCGGTTCGTTTCATGAAGAAGGAATTGTCTTCTTTCTCGACCACCATGTCCGGGCTGATCGGTTTGGTGAAGCTGGGCCAGCCGGTATTGGATTTGTACTTGTCTCTGGATGAGAACAGCGGCTCACCGGAGACAACATCCACATAAAGACCAGGCCGTTTCTCATCGTAGTATTCATTCTTGAAGGCGGGCTCTGTGCCATCTTCCTGGGTAACGTAATACTGTTCTTCGGTCAGCCTTGCCTTCAGCGTTTTGTCATCCGGTTTTTCGAACGTCTCCGGGTTGAATCCCTCTACCCGGCTTTGGTTCAGGCCGGCATCGCCACTTTGTTCCGGACGGTATTGGGCGTAATCCACTTCTTCGTCCTCGCCCCAGACCTTTTCGATAAATTGGTAGCGCCCGGAGTTGAAGGTGTAGATCTGGTACCGCACCGGATTCTTCCTGTAGTAATCCTGATGGTATTCCTCGGCGTCGTAAAACGCTTCGAAGGGGACGATTTCAATCTTCACCGGATGGTCATAGCGGCCCGACTCTTCCAGTGCCTTCACTGAAGCTTCCGCTGCGCGCTTCTGCTCTTCGTTGTGATAGAAAATGGCCGGCCGGTACTGTTGGCCGCGGTCGACGTACTGGCCGTTCACATCGGTCGGATTGGCGGTACGCCACAATGCCTGGAGCAGACCTTCGTAGGTGATCACATCCGGGTCATAATAGACCTGCACCGCCTCGGTGTGGCCGGTACGGCCACCAGCGACCTGTTGATAGGTCGGATCTTTTTCGTCACCACCGCTGTAACCTGACACTGCCTCTACCACACCCGGCACTTTTTCCTCGTAGGCTTCCTCAACGCACCAGAAACACCCGCCAGCAAAGGTAGCAACCGCCAGATCCGGGTCCTCCGGAGCATACTGTGAGCCCGTCTCATTGGAGGCACCAACCTGGAACCCGGTCAGTGCAATGACTGCCGCCATGGACATCAGTAACAGATACCGTTTCATAACCTTAACCTCTTGCCCTTTGGATACTGTGACCAGTTTGCGCTGTATTCGTCACAGCATCTTCTCCAGTTTATTACGTTTGTATAACGCCGAAGAGATCATTGTGGATGCGATCAGTTCAGCTTAATCAGCTGACGGGAAGCCTTATACAGAAGCATGCGCCCCCGGCCGTTCCGTTCTCAACACGGATATCCCCGCCCTGCATCGTCATGATCCGGCGGGCAATGGCTAATCCGAGACCGGCGTGGCCACCAGATCCAGCCGAAGATTCGCCACGGTAGAACGGATCAAAAATATGGGGCAGGTCCTTCTCCGGAATCCCCGGGCCGCTGTCCCGTACGCAGACTTCCGGCAGACCATCCGCTTGCCGGAGAACCACCTCTATGCGACCGCCGGCGGAGCTATAGGCGATGGCGTTGCCAATCAGGTTATCCAGTACCCGCTCGGTCATGGCCAGGTCGGCATAGGCCAACGGCTGTTCCGGGTTGCCGCCCACTGCAAGGTCAAGCTGTCGGTTGCGGGCTTCCGGCCCATGCTTCTGGACCACATCGTGGACCAGTTCCGCCAGCGGAAATGGCTCTGGCACGGGTTGCTTTTCCCGGGCTTCCAGGGCTGCAAGTTCAAACAGCTCGTCTACCAGGCGGCTCAGGCGCCGGCCCTCCTTGAGGGCGATGTCGAGAAACCGGTCCTGCTCCTCCGGGCTGAGGCGATCCCGCCGCAGTTTCAGGCTTTCAATGTAGCCCTGCATAGAAGCGAGGGGGGTGCGCAGGTCATGGGATACCTGGGCCACCAGTTGGCGACGCTGGGCATCCTTTTCTGTCAGTTGTTCAATCTGGGAAGCAATCCGGGCTGCCATGTCATCAAAGGTAGCGCCGAGGTAGTCGATTTCGTCCCGCACCACCGGACGCCTGTCTCGCCAGGTGGTCGCGGGTTGATGACGCATGTCGCTATGCTCGAAGTCCTCCACCAGCCGGGTCAGCCAGGTCAGCC
>JAWWAM010000159.1:0-6422 GCA_033721715.1 Marinobacter sp. | reverse complement strand
GCAGGCGGATGCGGTTTTCGTAACTGCCACCCCACTGATCAGTACGGTGGTTGGTATGGGCAACAATGAACTGGTTGATGAAGTAACCTTCCGAACCCATGATCTCCACGCCGTCGTAGCCAGCTTTCTGAGCCAGACCGGCACAATTCACGTAATCCTCGATCTGTTTTTCGATACCGGCTTCGTCCAGCTCCCTCGGCTTCAACGGGTTGATGGGCGCCTGAATGGCGGATGGCGCCACCAGTTCCGGATGATAGGCATACCGTCCTGCATGGAGTATCTGCATGCAGATCTTGCCATCGGCTTCGTGCACCGCCCGCGTGATAACCTGATGTTTTTCCGCCTCTTCTTCGCTGCTCATCTTGGCGGCGTGCTGGAAGACAGCCCCTTCAACGTTGGGGGAAATACCGCCGGTCACAATGAGTCCGGCGCCGCCACGAGCGCGCTCGGCATAGAAAGCCGCAAGCCGCTCAAAGCCGTTCCTGGCCTCTTCGAGGCCGGTGTGCATCGAGCCCATCAGGGTACGATTGCGAAGTCGGGTGAACCCGAGATCCAGTGGTTCCAGCAGATTGGGGTAGCGCGTAACACCGGGGGTCGATGCTGACATGGTCTCTCTCCTGTTATTGGTCCGGCGGTGCCGATCATGGGCTCTAAAGTAGCCCTCTGACTTGCAGCGGACAATATCCCTGGAGCACAATCTGATATCCTTGGACGACTTGTAAGACAATGCCGACCCCTATGCGCCCCACTGCCCGACACAAGAACCCCCTCGGTGACATCAGCGTGCTGTATGTTGCCGTCATGGCTCGAGCCATCCGCGCTGAGGGCTCAGACCCCACAGACGTGCTCCGACGTTTCGGGCTGGATGAACAGGCGCTGAGCGAGCCGGAGGCGCGCATCAGCATCCCCCGCTTCATGCGTATGGGCCAGGCAGCGATTGCCCTTACGGGCAATCCCGCACTCGGACTTACCATGGGGCAACTGTCGAGGCCGGTGGACGCAGGCATGGCCGGGCTGGCCGCCCAATGCGCGCCGACAGCCGGAGAAGCCATCAGCACCCTGATTCACTTCGCCCTGCTTACCAGCCGCAATAGCCGTGGCGTGCCCTGGACGACGAACAACGGACGAGAAGCACACTTTTACTCGATCCGGCCCTACAACGTGTTCAACTTTTTCGTGGTGGATTCAGTACTGGCGGCATGGGCGCAGTTTCTGAGGACGGTCACCGGCCACGAGAGAGTCATTGAACGGGTGACTATCGAGTACCCATCCCAGGGCCGTGACGAGGTATTCGAACAATGGTTCGGGTGCCCGGTAAGGTTCGGCGCAGAGGGCAACAGCCTGAGGCTCGCGGCGGGCATACGGGAGGCAGGCTCACTGCAGGCGCAAGCAGCCATGTATGAGAAACTGGCTGGGGAGTGCCAGTGCGACCTGTTACGAATCCGGAGTGGCTGGAGTACCGGAGACCGCGTGAAGGATCTGCTGCCACCACTACTGCAGGGAGATACGCCCAGCCTGGCAGCTATCGCGGAAAAGCTTGGTGTCGCGCCCTGGACACTGCAGAGACAGCTGGCAGACGAACAGACAGGTTTTCGGGAACTGGTGGACGAAACACGCCGGGAACTGGCGCTGGAATACATCCGGGAAACACGGGCATCCCTCTCGGAAATTGCCTGGCTGTTGGGGTTCGCCAATCCCGCGGCGTTCCACAAAGCGTGGCGCCGCTGGTTCGAGACCAGCCCGGGGGAACACAGAAAACACTACCTGGCGGAGCAGGCCAGCAAAGGTATTCGTTAAGCGCTACGACAGCGGCAGCGGTTACAGTTCCGTTGCGTCATCCAGACCATCGTCGTCGTCATATTCTTCAAACTGATAATCCATCAGCTCTTCTTCGTAATCCGACATGATTCATCTCCCTTGGATCAAACAGGGAAACAATAACATGCAACTATTACGTAGAGATGAAGCAGGGATGACAATATAAAAAGGTAGTACAGGGAGGGAAAATGGCGGAGCGGACGGGACTCGAACCCGCGACCCCCGGCGTGACAGGCCGGTATTCTAACCAGCTGAACTACCGCTCCGCGTGAGCCGCCACCTCGGACGCAATCAAGGGTGTGATTGCTCGGTGACAACGAGGGCGCATTATAAAGAGGCGGCCCCGCATGTCAACGTTTTTCATGAAAAAAGTTGGTTTTACGGGGCACCTTCACATGGCGTCAACCATGGCGTCCTTTCCCTGGGCGGTTTTGCGGTATTCAATCGGCGTCATTCCGGACCAGCGCTTGAATGCCCGGTAAAATGTGCTGGGTTCCGAGAAGCCTGTGAGATAAACGATTTCGTCGATGGATTCGTCCGTGGTTGCCAGCAACTGGCGCGCCAACCGGTAGCGGAAATCCGCCAGCACCTGGTTAAAACTGGTTTCTGCTTCGGTCAGGCGGGTGCGCAGTGTTCGTGGCTTAATGCCCAGGCGCCCCGCCACGGCATCCAGGGTAACCTCTCCGCTGTCCAGCAGCTCTGCCACAATGCGTTCCACCTGCCCAACAATGTCTTTCTTCTCCAGGCGGGCGACCTGTTCACTGGCAAACCGCTCATGGAGGTCCAGCAATTCCGGTTCGGCATGGGGTGATGCATGGGATAACAGAGACGCCGGGAAATACAGCCGGTTTTCCGGGGCACCAAACACGACATTGCACCCCAACACCTCGCTCACATGAGCTTCGCCATGGTCGCGCTCGTGCTCGAACTCAATCCGGGAAGGATAGAACTGGTCATCTGTTATGGATTTGAAGAAGGTAATCAGGCCCTGGACAAAGCATTCGTTAAAATGCCGGAGGCGGCTGACTTCGTCGGAGGCAGCGTCCAGCACCATGCAAGCCTCGTCTCCCTCAATAAAGAAATCGGTATTGGCGGCATCGCTCAGGAGTCGCTGGTAGTTCTGTGCCCGCCGCAAGCCCTCGCCAAAAGTGGGACTGCTGAGAAACAGATACTCCAGAACCTGCCCTTTGTATGCCGGAAGAAGCTGTCCCAGGTGAAGGCCCGCGTCCGGATCACCTGAAACATCCTCAACCACCTGCCAGAAATAAAGCTGGGCACTGTGAGGGGTTCTCAGTTGTTCGGTGTAGACATACTCTTCATCCACACCCAGCCGGGCAAAAATAGCATCGGTATCAATCCCTTTGCGTTTCATGGCCTGATAAATCAGGCGCAACATCACACCCGCATCGCGAAGTTCCTGCATGAATGTCCCGCTTTATAGTTGTTTATTAATCGGCTTGACCTACCGGACAACCTTGCCGGCACGCCAGGTCAATGCTCATACTGACTGCGTTTGCCAGACTTAAGTCTAATATTAGAGCATATCAGGCCAGAGACGCACAGGTGTACCAGGAGAGTTAAGAATATGTCAGATACTGCAATCTTTCGTAATCAGCCGCCAGGCCTATGGTCGCTTTACAGCAAGGCGCTTCTGCCGAAAGGGAAGCCCTCCGGCGGTGATATCAACATTCCCGGATTATCCGCCAGGCTGATTGGCGTCAGTACGGCCAACACCAACCTGAAACGCTACCAGAATGTCTGCGGATTCGGTACACAAACCACTGTGCCCATCACCTGGCCCCATATTCTGGCATTTCCGCTGCACCTGAAGCTGTTGACGGATACCGCCTTCCCGCTGCCACTGCTGGGCCTGGTGCATCTTCGCAACCACATAACCCAGCACCGGCCGATCGGGGCGGGGGAAAGCGTGGATATTGCTGTGCGCCTGGAAGGTCAGAACAATACCTCGAAGGGCCTGGAATTCGACCTGGTAACCGAGGTCTGGGCAGCAGGTCGCGTGGTCTGGGAAGAGACCAGCACGAACCTGTTCCGGCAGCCGGATAAGAGCAGTAAAAAATCGGGCGGCAAGCCACCAGAACTGCCCCGCTATCCGGAGTCAACCGAGATCAGCGCCCCGGAATCCATTGGCCGGCAATACGCCAGCGTTTCGGGAGACAGGAATCCTATACACCTGCACGCGCTGACTGCAAAGGCATTCGGTTTTCCCCGCGCCATCGCCCACGGCATGTGGAGCAAAGCCAGGGTATTGGCATTACTGGAACAACAGGGTGGCTGGCGCCCGGACGAGGTATCCGTATCCTGCCAGTTCAAAAAACCGCTGTTCCTGCCTGGAACGGCACAGCTCAACTGGCAGAGGGCAGAGACTAGCTGGGACTACCAACTGCTGAATGCATCAGGTGCGGCCCCTCATCTGAGTGGCGAGATTCGCTGGGGCAATTGATGAACTACTGCGCCGGTTCCGGGGCATCGGCGTCCGGCGCGCAGGAAGCGCCGTCGGAGCCCGCCACGGGCAAAGTGAAATAGAAACAGGCCCCACCATGCTCGGGGCGCTCGAATCCGATATCACCACCCTGAGCCTGGATCAGGGAGCGGCAGGTAGGCAGGCCTATCCCCATCCCCTCGTCCTTGGTCGTGTAAAACGGAAGAAACAGTTTTTCTTCGGCATCATCCGGCAAACCAACGCCATGGTCGGTCACGGCAACCCGGACGCAGCGGCTGCCAGACATGGCCACTTTCACTTCCACCGGTGCCGACGAATCAGCACTGCGGGTGGACTCCAGAGCATTACGGATGAGATTCAGTGCCACCTGCTGGACCTGAATGGGATCCGCCAGCACCTCGGGAACATCCTCAGCCACGGAGATTTCAACGCCACCTTCATTATTGCGAATATCCACTTCCGCAAACTGGCGGGTATCCTCAAGCAGAGCGGAAATGGACAGCACGTCCTTTCCTGCTGCCGGCTTCTTCATGAATCGCCGGATCCGCCGTATTACTTCGCTGGCCCGGTGTGACTGGGCTTCAATCTTTTCCAGGGTCTCTTCGAGCAACGTGTGATCCGGCTCTTCCTTCGCCAGCACGCGCCTGGCAACCCGGGCATAGTTGGTAATTGCTGTCAGAGGCTGGTTCACCTCGTGGGCCACACCCGCGGCCATCTCCCCCATCGTTGTCAGGCGTGAAAAATGGGCGATCTGCTCACGCTGCTCCTGAACCACATTGCGGGCGTCTTCGAGGGCCTTTTCACTTTCAAGCTCGGTGGTGATATCGCGAAAAACCACGACTGCACCGTGCAGTTCGTCGCCGTCGAGTTTGGGGGTGGAACGGTACTCCATGGGAAACGTAGTGCCATCTGCACGCAGCATCTTAATATCGCGCTGGTTTTCCGCCACACCCTGGGTGCAGGTGGCGTACACGGGGAGTGAGTCGCACCCCTGGCCGGCCGTGCGGAAATGCAGGTCAAAGAAATTCTGGCCAATCAATTCATCAACGGGACTGCGCATGATCAGGGCAGCTGCAGGATTGGCGAACACGATGATACCGGTCGCATCCAGCCCATAAATGCCTTCACTGATGGAGTTCAGTATACGGGCCTGGTCGTTTTCAAGCTGGCGATTGCGCGCCTGTAGTTCCCGCTCAAGGCGGATTACCCGGGCATGGGTTTTCACCCTGGCAATGACTTCCTGAGCCTGGAAGGGCTTGGAGATATAGTCGGCGCCCCCGAGAGAAAAACCACGGACCTTGGCCTGAAGATCGTCAAGAGCGGACAGGAATACGACGGCACTGTCGGAAGTAACCGGGTCCGCCTTCAGGCGTTCACACACCTGGTAACCATCCAGCTCCGGCATCATGATATCCAGCAGGATGACTTCCGGCTGATGTCGGTGTGCAAGATCGAGCGCTTTTTCCCCATCATTGGCAATTAACAGGCGATAACCCTTGTCTTTCAGGGTTTCATAGAGCACTTTCAGGTTCTGCGGATTGTCGTCAACAAGCAGAACTGTTACGTCTGTTGTCTCGGGGACAGCATCTGTCATATAAGTACGGCCGGTTACGATAGTGACTGCATAATGCCGGCCAAATCAGCGCGGGTCGATAAGGTCCTTTACGGACAGAACCATACGGACCAGGTGTGCCAGTGAATGGGTTCCCATCTTGTGCATGACCCGTGAGCGGTGTATCTCCACGGTTCGCTGGCTGATTTCAAGCTCGATGGCTATGACCTTGTTGGCCTGCCCTGCAATCATCCGGTCCATGATTTCGTGTTCACGCGGGGTCAGGCTCTTTACCCGGCGCAGGATTTCCTGTTTCTCACCAAGGGTTTTACGCTGCTCCCGGTCCTGCTCCAGTGCAGCCTCGATCTTCTGCAACAAGGCTTCTTCACGATAGGGCTTCTGGATGAAGTCCACTGCGCCTTCTTTCATGGCATCCACGGCCATCGGCACGTCACCATGCCCGGTCACAAAGATGATGGGCAGTATCGAGTGCTTTTCATTCAGCTTTTTCTGAAGTTCCATGCCGTCCATGCCGGGCATACGAATATCCAGCACAATGCAGCCAGCCATCTTTTCGGAATAATCCTTCAG
>JAWWAM010000158.1:0-6438 GCA_033721715.1 Marinobacter sp. | reverse complement strand
TGGCATAAGCGTAATGCTTTGAGGCAGGAAATGGTAACGACAGTGGATTAAAATCAGCCGCGCCAGAAACAGGCTGCCGCAATGGCAACACACCTAATGGAACAGGAAACTGACAATGAATGGATTCACACGCTGTATTGCACTCACTCTGCTGGCCTCATCAATGCTGGCGACAGGTTGCTCGTCCACACCTAACGACGGTGCTCCCACCCACGCCAAAGATCCGGCTTCCGGTGCCGTTGAGCTGCCCTTTACCGCCAGGGGCAATGAACCCTTCTGGCGTGCCATTGTGGAGCCGGGCCAGTTGGTGCTTGAGCGGATGGGCGAATCCCCGGTGGAACTGCGTTATGAGACAACCCGTCGCAGTGCCACTGGCCGCACGTTCCGTGCAGACGGAGAGGGTATCCGGATCACTCTGGTAACCGCCCGTCAGCTGTGCCGTGACTCGATGACCGGCATGCCTTATCCCAACCAGGTTCGCCTGGACGTCAACGGTGACCCGCTCCGGGGCTGTGGTGGCGATCCGGAGCGGTTGCTGCAGGGGACTGAATGGGTGGTGGAGGACATTGGCGGTGCCGGCATTATCGATAGCTCACGGGTAACGATAGAGTTCCAGCCAGCGAACCGGGTGGCAGGAAACGCCTCCTGTAATCAGTTCAGAGGTAACTGGAAGCTGACCGGCGAAGGCCTCGGGTTAACCCGTATGGCTTCTACCAGCAAGAGCTGCACGCCCGCGTTGATGAACCAGGAAAGCCGGTTCCTGTCGCTGCTGGCCGATATCGCCCGGTTTGATATCGGCCGACACGGTGAACTGTTGCTGATATCGTCGCAGGGCCAGGTGCTTACGGCATTTCCGTCCACAGAGTAAGCCCGTATTTATCGAGGATCCGCTGGGCACGGCCATCATCGACCCGCTGACGGGTGCCCTCCGAAAGCAGTTGGGCCAGTTCTTGTGCGTCTTCCCGGGCGGGAGAGAAGGCCACGAAAGCCTCGGTCTTGCTAATCAGCCCCGCTTCGCGGGGCCGGTTTGCGGTCTTTCCGGCGCTTCTGGCCCACCAGGCCATGACATATTCGTCCTCCACGAAAATGTCTGTGCGATCCTGCTCCAGCAGGCCGATGGCACGATTCAATGGGGAGGGGCCGGAAATGACCCAGACTTTTTCCTGATCGGCCTGGTGCCGCCCAATGTAGCGGTCCAGTTCCTCCGTATAGGAATAGCCGTTGATCACCAGTAGTTGCTGGTCGTTCAGGGATTCAATCCCATTGTAGTGCCAGGTGTTGTCCGGATGGGTGAACAGGGCAATGGACGAGTACCCCTGGGGGACCTCGGGGAAAACGAAATCGGGGGCATCGGTAACGAAGGCACCGACAACGGCGTACAGTTGGCCTTCCCGGGTCATCTGCAGTGCCCTTGCCCAACTGAGGTTGACATACTCGATGGTGTAACCCGCCTCGCTGAGGATCTCACGGGCAAGGTCGACCATGTAGCCCTCATGATCACTTCCTGCTTCACAATTGTGCGGACACCAGGGATCGGCAGCGATGACAATCGTGTCCGACTGCCCCTGGGAGCGGGTAATACCTGCAGCAGAGGTTTTGCCGGCAGAGGTTTCGGGTGCGGTTTCAGCAACCGCCTCGGAAATGTCATTGTCCTGAGGCGAGCAGCCCATGAACAGGACGAACATGAACGCCAGGACGACTAGTCGCCACATGATGGTTATCCGGGGCACCGCGAAGCTGCGGCAACCTTTCTATCATAGCCCCCGGGTCATCAACCTGTCATCTGCTTGAGGGGCCCCACCAGGCCAGGATCAGTAACGGCTTCTGGCATCGCCTTCAGAGGCTTCGGTAGGGACCAGTGCCTTGACCAGTTCTTTCATGTCGAGGACACCCACCTGTTTACCTTTCCTGACCACACGATAAGTGAGCGCGGTGTCGCCATCCGACCGGGCTATGACCGACTCCAGATTATCGCGATCGGAAATATCACCGGCACAGTCCGGCGGTGCTTCCGTGGTTTTCTTCATGACGGAGCGAACCCGTAGCACCCGGGCCCGGTTGATGTCGCTGATGAAATCGGTGATGTAGGGGTCATTGGGGGACATCAGGATTTCCTGGGGCTCGCCCTGCTGAACGATATGCCCGTCCTTGAGGATAACGAGATGGTCCGCCAGCTTCAGGGATTCGTCCAGGTCGTGGGTGATGAAGACCACTGTTTTCTGCAACTCATCCTGCAGCTCCAGCAGCAGGTCCTGCATGTCGGAGCGAATCAGTGGGTCCAGCGCCGAGAAGGCTTCGTCCATCAGCATAATCGGTGAGTTTGATGCCAGCGCACGGGCAATTCCCACGCGCTGTTGCATGCCACCGGAAAGCTGGTGTGGGTATTGGTATTCATTGCCTTCCAGCCCCACCCGGGCCAGCCATTTTTTTGCGTCTGCTTCGAATTCCTCGACGGAATAACCCCGGACCAGCAATGCCATACCGGCATTTTCGAGTACCGTCTTGTGGGGAAGAAGTGCAAATTTCTGGAATACCATCGACATCCGCTCGCGTCGAAGTTTCCTCAGCTGGTCCTCGTTGAACTGCAGAACGTTTTCGCCATCCACCTCGACTTCTCCCGCGGTGGGCTCGATCAACCGGTTGAGATGTCGTATTAACGTGGATTTGCCAGAGCCAGAGAGCCCCATGATGACGGTAATCTCACCTTCATGGATATCCACGTTGATGTCCTGTAGGCCCAGAACGTGGTTGTGCTTTTCCAGCAGCTCTGCCTTCCCCATGCCTCCACGTACATGCTCCAGTGCGCCCACAGGATCCGGGCCGAAGATCTTGTACAGATTCCGGATGGAAATCTTGATGTTCCGGTCCACGATTCGCTCCCTTACTGTTTTTGTGAGGCGTTTATGCGCGCCAGCGAGGCCTTGGTCACCCGGTCAAGGATGACTGCCAGAATTACGATACCGAGGCCGGCTACCAGTCCCACGCCAAGTTCCAGGTTGCGGATGCCCTGGAGCACCAGAACCCCCAGGCCGGGTGCCGATACCAGGGATGCGATAACAACCATGGCAAGGCTCATCATGATGGTCTGGTTCACGCCCGCCATGATGTTAGGCAGTGCCAGCGGAATCTGGACCTTGAACAGTTTTTGCTGGCTGGTCATACCGAAGGCGTCAGCGGCTTCAATCACGTCCTTGTCCACCAGCCGTATGCCAAGATTGGTCAGGCGGATAACCGGCACAATGGCGTAGAGAATAATGGCGATGCCATAGAGTTTCGACTCGGTCACGCTGAACAGGAAGATCAGCGGGATGAGATAGACAAAGGGTGGCAGCGTCTGCAGCATGTCCAGCACTGGAATGGTCAGGCGTTGCATCATGTCACTGCGGGACATGGCTATGCCGATGGGCACACCGAACAGCACGCAGATAAAGGCGCAGACGAAGATGATCGACAGCGTTTCCATGGCGTATCGGTAGTAGTCGATAAAGGCCAGCAGGAACAGGCTCCCTGCTACAAAGCCGACCAGTTTCCAGGACTTGGTAACAAAGAAGACCACCGCTAGCAACAACGGTATAACGATCCACCAGGGGGTGTTAAGCATTCCATAGAGTGTGCCGTCCAAGGCCCAGCTCAGAGGTTGGGTCAAAGGATCCAGAACAACGCTCAGACTATCCTTGATGGACAGAAAGCCCTCTTCAAGACCCTTTGTCAGTTCGCGTGATTTCGGGAAGGCCGCGCAGGATTCGTTGAGCGCGTCCATGGAAGGAAAGGGGGTATCCCAGAGTGAATCGGGTTCGCTGCTGGTCCCCTGGGTTTTTTTCAGTAAGTCGGCCATCGACATGGGGCCATCGCTCTGACCTTCTGCGCACCAGTCTTCCAGTCCCAGCGATGAAAATAAAAAATCGTAGGTAGCCATGGGCGGTTGGTTCCCGTCGCAATCAGATGTTAAGGGCTCGTTTCGAGTTCTCCGTTATCGGAGTTGACAGGGCCGGGAGGGCCGACCCTGTCAGGGCAGGCAGGGGATTATTCTCCCATTGCTGCAGCCAGGCGCTCCCTGGCTGAATCGTTCAGCCAGCTGGACCACTCATCGCTGTTGTTGCTCAGGTAATACACCGCTGCCTCTTCGGCAGAAGCATTGTTGGAGTCCATCCACGCCAGCAATTCGCTCATGGTGGATGTCTTGAATGTCATGTGGCTGAGCATTTCCGCCACGTCGGGCTCGCGATCCTTGAAGTCGGTCGTGATGGAAGTGAGGATTGTCGCCGCAGGGAATTCGGACACACCCGGATCATCGACATCCTGGGTCTGGTTGCGTGTGTGCACGTCGGGCTTGTACTCGCCCAGCTCAACGCGGGTCATATCATACTTGCCCAGTGGCACGGTGGGCCCCCAGTAGTAGCCGAACCAGGGCTCTTCAGACTGAACCGCTGAGGCCATGGACGAAGCCAGCGTTTCTCCGGAACCATGGTTGAACACCTTGATGCCGGAGCTTTCCAGGTCAAGTGCTCTGACCAGATTGTCGCTGACCACACGGCAGCCCCACCCGCTTGGGCAGTTGTTGAAGCGGTTGCCCACCAGCTCCGGGTTTTCCATGACCCCTTCGATGGTCGTCAGTTCAGGGTGTTTCTCGGCCAGATAGGTCGGTATCCACCAACCTTCAACACCACCCGGGTCCAGCACCTCGGCTACGCGCTCGATCTTGCCCTGTTCTTCCAGTTCAAGATAGGCCTCACCTGCGGAATTGAGCCATAGCTCGGTGACAATGTCGGGTTCACCGTTTTCCGCAACCGAGGTGACGGCCGGAACGGTGTCCGAGGGAACCACGGTCACATCGCAACCATAGCCCTGTTCCATGATGAACTTGGCAACGCCGGTAACAACGGCATTGGACGCCCAGCCCATTTCAGTGATTGAGACTTCACCACAGTCGGCCTGGGCAAGTGCGGGAACAGACATCGCGCAAAGCAGCGCGACAGGCGTTAGCTTTCGCATGATTGGTTCTCCTTATTGGTTTTGAAAATACGCGGGAAAACATCCGCTTGAGGGGTCCGGACGACCTCTCGAGAAGTGAAAACGCTTTGTTGAAACTGCGTGATCAAAGGACAAGACAAATGCTATGGCCTCGGTTACTACGTACTTTCAAGGGTAACGCCCTGAGCCTGAGTTACAAGCCATTAATGTAAAATGTCGTCGGAACATGCATATGTCATTTCTGACTTTCCCGAGTTTTTGTCAACGAAATGAAGCAATTCGGCGGTAGCTTGAAGGGTTATCTGAAACCGGAGAGCCCCATGACTGAACTGCGCGAACTCACCTCCCATTCTGCCATTCCGGCCGAACAGTCCCGTCGTACTAGCCGCCAGCGGCGTCTGTTGCGAAGCTTTCTGCCGGAGATGGTTCGCCTGGAACGCATGCTGGCGGAGGCTCCGGAGGTGGTGTCAGTAGACACGCTGGTGCGGGTTGCCCTTGAAGATATTGATTTACCGGTATATCGGGTTGATCTGGGCAGCGATGCGCCGGATGCGCCGGTCGTCTTGCTGGTGGGGGGCGTGCACGGCCTTGAGCGCATAGGCAGTGAGGTAATCATGGCCTGGTTGCGCACGCTGCTCGCCCGAATCTCCTGGGACAGTCACCTTCAGGCGTTGATGAAGAAGGTCCGGGTTACGCTGCTACCGATACTTAATCCCGGCGGCATGTACCTCAACCAACGCAGCAACCCCAACGGCGTGGACCTGATGCGTAACGCACCGATCATGGCACAGGACCGCAGTGCCTTTCTGCTGGGTGGGCAACGGTTCTCACCACGCCTGCCATGGTTCACGGGAGACCCTGAACAGGGCATGGAAGCGGAGAACCAGGCGCTGGAATCTGTGATATCGGAACTATTGCCGGGGCGCCCGTTCAGCGTTTCTCTTGACTGCCATTCGGGTTTCGGGTGGCAGGACCAGATCTGGTTTCCCTATGCCTATCGTCGCCGGCCGATGCGGCGGATTGCGTGGGTGATGGCACTGAAACTGACCTGGGAGCAGGCCTGGCCGGAACATAACTATCGCTTCGAGCCCCAGTCCCGGCACTATCTCACCCATGGTGACCTGTGGGATTACTTTTATAAGAAGATAAACCGCAGCGGCAGCGGGGCGTTTATTCCCCTGACCCTCGAGTTGGGTTCCTGGCGCTGGATCAAGAAACGCCCGAGGCAGTTGCTGCGACTGGACGGTTTTTTCAACCCGCTGGTGCCTCACCGACACCGCAGGGTTCTGAGGAGTCACCTGACCTTCATCGATTTTCTGGTCAGCGCTGCCGCGAACCATGAAAACTGGTTACCGCGGGAAGAGGACGAGTCCATGCTTAGGGAAGCCGCTATCGCCCACTGGTACAGGGACCATCACTGACAATGCACTGGATTCTGTTGCGTGGACTGACCCGCGAGCAGTCGCA